>CAIVVS010000070.1 GCA_903909415.1 uncultured Pseudomonadota bacterium
CCTTGTTGCCGTGATCCTGGCCGGGTTGGGCCATTGCGCCTGGGCGTTCGACTTCACCGCCTACCCGCTGCGCGACCTCGACCGCGTCATCGCGGAAGGGCGGAGATTGGACCCCGTCCTCAAATCGGGAGTCATGATCATGGCGCCCCCGCCCAAGTTGAGCTTCGACGCCCGGCTGGAAGGGTTCCCGGAACGATGCCCGACGGACTTCCTCCTGCGCACATTGCGGATGCAGGGAGTCGGGTCGGGGCCGCTGACCGGCATCAACAGTTGCTTCCGCGTCCGGAGTCCGAAGGGCGAGGTCCTGAGCGTATTCGTCCAGGACGTCGTTTCCGGTTACATCGGGAAGGAACTCGAACTGGGAGACCCGGTCCGCCTGTTCGTCATCTACAGCTACTTCAGCCTGGATGCGCAGTTGCCGTACTTCCTGGTGAATGAGTTCCAGGTGGCGAAGTAGGCATCGCGATGCGATGCGCGTCCGGTGGGGCCGGGTGCCCTGGCCGGACGCGGGGCGCCCGGTCAACCTGTCTCTGCCCGAGGCGCCACCGATCCAGGCTGCTGCGTCTGTGTGCTGGCGCACCAACGGGAACAGCGTCGCGGCCTAGCCTGATGCTGAAGCCAAGGGTCCAGCGGTTCGCTGGCACGCAGGCATGGGTGGAAGCTCGGTTGTCGACGATGGTGTGGACGATGAAATCAGGGAATGTTCTGGTGGGCGTCGCCGCCGCCTTGGCTTTCGCCGTTGCGGCGGTGACGGGATACGGGATGGCCAGCGGGTACGGCGGTGGCGCCGGCATGATGGGTTGGAGCGGCGGATGGGACGACGGCAGCATGTTCGGATTCGGCCTCAGCGGCGTGGTGCTCGTCCTCGTGGTCGTCGTGGTATTGGCCCGGTCATGGCGCGGCGCGGCCCGCGAGGATCGCGCGCTGGCGATCCTCATCGAGCACCATGCCCGCGGCGAGATGGACGAGGCTGAGTTCGACACGCGCAGGCGGGATCTGGGATTGCAGCGAAAATAATGAATTAAAACAGCAACTTATGCTGTTTTTGACCCAAACGGCCACGGTCATCGCGATCGTGGCCGTTTGTCTTGGCGGGGCGCTGCCGGCGCGCGCGCAGGGCGTGGTCGAGGCTGGGAAGTTTTCGGCCATGGCGCCCGGCGGCCTGCCAGCCGGCTGGACGCCGCTCACCTTCCGAAACATCGAGTCGCATACCCGCTACGCGCTGGTGGCCGAGGGCGGTGCCACCGTGCTGCAGGCCGACAGCACGGGAACGGCCTCGGGGCTGGTGCGGCGCTTTGCCGACGGCGGGGTGGACCTGCGCGCCACGCCCATCCTGCGCTGGCGCTGGAAGGTGTCGAACCTCATTTGGGGCGCGGACATCGGCCGCAAGGAGGGCGACGACTACCCGGCGCGGGTCTACGTGCTGTTCCGCTACGAACCGGCGCGCGCCAGCCTCGCGATGCGCGCCCAGTACGCGCTGGCGCGCTCGCTCCACGGCGAGGCGCTGCCGCATGCCACGCTGAACTACGTCTGGGACGGCAGGGCCCCGGCCGGCACCATACTGCCAAACGCCTACACCGGACGCGCCATGATGCTGGTGGTGGAATCCGGCGCGGCGCGCGTCGGCCAGTGGGTGGAAGCCGAGCGCAATGTGTACGAAGACTACAAACGCGCCTTCGGCGAGGAACCGCCTCCGGTGGCCGGCATCGCGGTCATGACCGACACCGACCAGACCGGGGAGGCGGTGACGGCGTGGTACGGGGACATTGGCCTGCACGCGCTGCGTTGAATACCCTTGCGATGGGCTGCCGCCTGGGCGTGGGACAGGAACCCGGCCCTCTGGCCGAAACCGGCTGCTAAGTGCCTGAATTGCCGATTTTGCGTTTGTGTTGACCTAAAAACGAAAAAAATGATATTTTCTCATTTGGTTCTTTCATACACCGCACGCTCGGTCTGTCCAAGTGTCCCTTATCCGGTCACGTCATCGCGGTTCCACGCATCGCGCGGCGCTTGCCGTGTCGGCGCGCGCGTGCGTCCTTGCCGGCCTGCTCGCGGCCGGGCCTGCCAATGCCGAGACGCTGGCGCAGTTGCTTCGCGCGGCGTTGCAAAGTCATCCTGCAGTGGAGTCGCAGTTGTCGCAGGAACTGTCGGCCAGTGCCGGCCTTGAGAGCGCCAACTGGCAGTACTACCCCACGCCGTCGGTCACGCTGGAGGCGGTGAGCGCCAGTCCCACGGACCGGCTCTACCAGGGAGACAACGGGGTGGCGACGCTGCGCCTGCAGCAGCCGCTGTGGACGGGTGGCCGGCTGGGGGCCGGTGTGGACAAGGCGCAGGCCGCACTTGAGGCAAGCCGGTTCGCCGTGGAGGAGGCGCGCTACCAGGTGGCCGGTCGCGTGATCCAGTCCTACGGCGACTGGTTGTCTGCCCACCTGCGCGCCCAGTCCACCGAAAAGAGCCTGGCCACGCACGACCGCCTGCGGCTCCAGGTGGAGCGACGCCTCGCGCAAGGCGCGTCCGCCGCCAGCGACCTCACCCTGGCGGTGGCACGGCTGCAATCCGTCGCCTCGGACCTGGCCTCGTCACGGGCCCAGGCCGACGTGGCGCTCGTGCGCCTGGGGCAACTGGTCGGGCGGCGCGTGGACGGAGCCGACCTGGTGCCGGCGGCGGCCCGCACGCGTGCGGGCGAACCCGGCGCAATGCTGCAACAGGCGCTCGCGATCCATCCTGCCGTGCTCAAGGCGCAGGCCCAGGCGCGCGCGCAGGAGGCGGCCGTTGCGGAAAAGCGTGCCGACCTCTCGCCCGAGGTGTTCGTCAGGCTTGAGCGCCAGCACGGAAACTATGCGTTCCCCAACGCTGCGCCCGAGAACCGGCTTTTCCTCGGATTGAACACCCGTTTCGGCGCGGGCCTGTCGTCCCTCAGCGGCGTGGAGGCGGCGCGCCAGCAGCACCAGTCGGCGCTGGCCGAAGTGCAGGTGCAGGCGCGCGCGGCGGGCGAACAGGTCCTGGCCGATGCCGCACTGGTCGCCAGTGTCGAAGCGCGCATGACCGCGCTCAAGGCGTCGCTGGAATCGGCCGCGGAAGTCGCCGCGTCCTACGACCGGCAGTTCCTGGCCGGCCGCAAGGCGTGGCTGGACGTGATGAACGCGGCGCGCGAGCTCGCGCAGACCGAAGTCCAGCTCGCCGAGCTGCACGCCTCGCACGTGGCGGCCTCGTGGCGCCTGGCGCTGGCTACCGGCGGCATCGCCGCGCTCACCGTGGGCCTGCCATGAACGCGCCCGGCGTCCCCGGCGTGGGGTCGGTGATCGATGCCGCGTCCCACCTTCTGCCCTGCCTGGCGAGGCTCGCCCAGGTCCAGCAGGAAAGCGTTGACCGCCTGGCCATCCAGTCGGCTGCCCAGGCGGCCGACGCGGGCGCCAGGCCGCGCGACCAGCTGGCGACGGTCGCGGCCCAGCTCCAGGTGCGTGACGCGCGCTGGCTGGATGCGCCCGACGCGGCGCGCATGCCCGCGCTGTTGCACGCGGCGCACGGCGAGCGCAGCGGCCAGTGGGGGCTGCTGCGCGGCGTGGACGCGCAGGGGAACTGGGTCAGCGAATGGTGGGATGCCACGGCCGGCAAGTGGGCCGAGCAGGCCGATGCGTCGCTCGACGGCCATGCCATTGCCACGCTGCGCCTGGCGCGCCCGTTCGAGCTGGGCTCGAGCCCGGTCTACCAGCTGATACGCGCCGAGATCATGTCCCGGCGCAAGCTGCTCGGGGAGGCGGTGTTGGGCGGGCTGATGATCAACGCGGTGGCGCTCGCTACCTCGTTCTACAGCATGCAGGTCTATGACCGCGTGATCCCGACCGGTGCTTCCCAGACGCTGCTGGTGCTCACGCTGGGCATGATGGGCGCGCTGCTGTTCGACCTGGTCGCCAAGCGCGTGCGCAGCGGCGTGTACGAGCAGCTGATCGACCTGGTGGACCAGCGCCTGGCCCGGGCCATCTACCTGCGCTTCCTCTCCATCCGTCTGGACCAGTTGCCGCAGAGCGTGGGGGGGCTTGCCTCGCAGATGCGCGGCTACGAGACGGTGCGCGGCTTTTTCACCGGCGTCACCACCAACCTGCTGGTGGACGCGCCTTTCGCGCTCCTGTTCGCGCTGGTCATCGCCCTGATCGGGGGCTGGCTCGCCGTCATTCCCCTGGCGTGCTTTGCCGCCTGCGTCGCGATCGGGCTCTACTACCGGCATCGCGTGGACGCGTTCGCCGGGCAATCCAATTCGGCCAGCAACCAGAAAACCGGCCTGCTGGTGGAGACCATCGAGGGCGCCGAGAGCATCAAGTCCGGCCAGGGGGGCTGGCGCATGTTGTCGCGCTGGATGAAGACCACCGACGATGCCCGCGACCACGACCTGCAGATGCGCAACATCAGCGAACACTCCCAGCACCTGTCGGGCGCCCTGCAGCAGGTGTCCTATGCGCTGCTGGTCGCGGCCGGTGCGCTGATGGCCAGCCGCGGCGAACTCACCATGGGCGGGCTGATCGCGTGTTCCATCCTCTCGGGCAGGGTGCTCGCGCCGGTCTCGGCGATCCCCGGCCAGCTGGTCCAGTGGGCGCACGCCAAGGCGGCGCTTCGGGCGCTCGACCGCCTGTGGGCGCTGCAGGACGACCACCATGGGCAGGAGCAGCCGGTGTCGGTGTCCGCGATCCGCGGCGCGTACCGCTTCGAGTCGGTGTCGGCCAGTTACGGCGCCAACAAGGCGCTGTCGCTGCCCGCGCTGTCGATCAGGGCGGGGGAGAAGGTGGGCGTGCTCGGGCCGATCGGTTCGGGCAAGACCACGCTGCTGCGGCTGCTCTCGGGCATGTACAAGCCCCAGGAGGGGCGCATCCTGCTGGATGACATCGACCTCGCGCACCTGTCCAAGCCGGTGCTGGCCGAGCACCTCGGATGGGTGCAGCAGGAAGCGCGGCTGTTCGCCGGGACGCTGCGCGACAACCTGATACTCGGGCAGATCGATCCGGGCGACGAAGCGATCCTGCAGGCCGCGCGCCAGACCGGCCTGCTGCAGGCGGTGATCACGCCACATCCCAAGGGCCTGCAGCAGGACATTTTCGAGGGCGGCACCGGCCTGTCGGGCGGGCAGCGCCAGCTGGTGACGCTCACCCGCGCCTTCCTGCGCCGGCCGCGCGTGTGGCTGCTCGACGAACCCACCGCCTCGATGGACCGGGCGCTGGAACTGCACGTGACCCAGGCGCTGCGCGCCGCGCTGCGTCCCGAGGACACGCTGGTACTGGTGACCCACAAGGCGGAGATGCTCGAGCTGGTCGAGCGGCTGGTCGTCGTGGCCAACCACCAGGTGGTGCTGGACGGCCCGAAGCTGCAGGTGCTGCAGAAGCTGCAGTCGCCGCCAGCGGCGCCGGCGGGGGCCCGGCCATGAGGCGCATGCCGGCGCAGCGCTCCCTCGTGGCAGCCGCGTCCTGCCGCGGGGCGGCCTCCATGTCCTTGCTGCTTTTCGCCGGGCTGGCCGCGTTCCTGGCCTGGGCGGCGATGTTCGACATCGACGAGACGGTGCGTGCCCAGGGCCAGGTGATTCCCGTGGCGCGCACCCAGGTTATCCAGGCGGCCGATGGCGGCGTGCTGGAGAAGCTCCTGGTCGAGGAGGGCCAGCAGGTGGCCGCCGGCCAGAAAATCGCCGTGCTCGAACGCGAGCGGCCGGCCGCCGGCTTCGACGAGACGCGTGCGCGCGAAGCCGCGCTGCTCGCCTCGCTGGAGCGCACGCGCGCCGAGGCACGGGAGCAGCCCCCGGAGTTCAGCGCCAGGGTGCGCGCCTACCCGGAGTTCGTGGCCGTGCAGCGCGACCTGTTCGAGCAGCGCAGGCGCGGCCTGCGGGAAGAGGTGTCCGCGCTCGAGGACGCGCTGCAGCTGGCCCGCGACGAGCTGCGCATGAACGAGGCCCTGCTGCGCACCGGCGACACCAGCCAGCTGGAGGTGATGCGCGCGCGCCGCCAGGTCGGCGAACTGGAAGGCAGGATCAACGCCACGCGCAACAAGTACCTGCAGGAGGCGCGCGCCGAGGCGACCAAGTCGGCGGAGGAGCTGGCCTCCAACCGCTACAAGATCGACGAGCGCCAGAGCGTGCTCGGCCACACCGTGCTCACCGCCCCGGTGGCCGGCGTGGTGAAGCTGCTCAAGGTCACGACCCTGGGCGGCGTGCTCAGGGCAGGCGACGAGTTGATGCAGATCTCCCCCACCGGGGGCGAGCTCCTGTTCGAACTCAAGGTCGCGCCGGTGGACATCGGCCTGCTGCGCGCGGGGCTGCCGGCCGCGGTCAAGCTGGACGCGTTCGATGCGTCGATCTACGGGAGCCTGGCGGGCCGGCTTGCCTACATCAGCCCGGACAGCCTGGCCGAGCAGGGTCCCGGCGGGCAGACGGTGAACTGGTACCGGGCGCAGGTGCGGCTGGACGCGGAGCAGGCGGCGGCGCCTCCCAACCCGAAGCTACCGGCCTCGGTGCTCAAGCCCGGCATGACCGTCACCGTCGACATCCGCACCGGCAGCCGCTCGGTGCTGCAGTACCTCGCCAAGCCGGTGTACAAGGCGTTCTCCGGCGCTATGAACGAACGCTGAGGACCCCGTGACCCTGGGCGGCAAGTTCCGGTTCAACCTGCGGCGGCGCTTCGGTGTGGTGGGGCTGCTTGCCATCGTCGTGGTGGCAGGCGGGCACAGCGCGCTCCTCTCAGGATATGTGACCGACCTGATGCTGGCACGCGAGGCCCAGGTCACGCGTGAGTTCATCCTGAACGTGCTGCGCGTGGACGATTCCATCGGCTTGTTCTCGCAGCCGACGGATCCGGTGTACGCCCGGAACTTCAGCGGCTCCATCCTGCACCTCACGTCGATCCCCGAGGTGCAACGCATCAACGTCTACGCCAGGGACAGGACGGTGCTGTGGTCCACCGATCCGGCCATCATCGGGCGGCATTTCGAGGGGAACGGCGACCTGGACATGGCGCTGCTTGGACAACTGGTGGTGGAAGGAGGCCGAATCTCCGAGGGCGAGCAAGCCAAGCCGGAACATGTCGGGCTCACCAACCGCAGCCGCTTTTTCGTCGAAACCTACATCCCCGTGACGCGCAGCGGCGAGTCGGAAGTGCTGGGCGTGGTGGAACTGTACAAGGCGCCCGAGGCGCTCACTGCCGCCATCACGCAGGGGCATCGCAGGGTGTGGTTGGGCGCTGTCGCGGGCGGCCTGATCCTGTACCTCTCCTTGATTTGGCTGGTGCAGAACGCGGACCGTCAGATCACCGGTCAGCAAAAGCGCCTGGCGGATGCCGAGGCGCTGGCGGCTGTCGGGGAGTTGGCGACTATGGTGGCGCACAACGTGCGCAATCCCCTTGCTTCGATCCGCTCCACCTCGGAGCTCTACCGCGAGTCGGGATCGGTGCTGGATCCCTCGGCCGCCGACGACATGATCGCCAGCGTCGACCAGATCGAGTCCTGGCTCAGGGAGCTGACCGGCGTCGGGACGCTGGATGAGGCACCCGCCGGCGCGGTGGACGTGGGCACGGTGCTGCGTGATTGCGTGGCCTCCCTGCAGCGTACCGGCGTGCGGCACATCGTCGCCACCGGCGAGGCGCATGCCAGCGCTGTCTTCAGTGCCCCGTTGCTCGAACAGGTGCTCAACTGCCTGCTCGCCAACGCGATCGACGCGACGGAAGCCGGCGGTACCGTGACCGCCTCGGTGCACGACCGGCAGGATGCGGTCGAGGTCAGCGTCGCCGACACCGGTTGCGGCATCGCCCCCGAACACATGGCCAAGCTGTTTTCGCTGTTCTTCACCACAAAAGCCACGGGGCTTGGCATCGGCCTCGCCCTGGCGCGCCGCTCGGCCGAACGCTTCGGCGGCACGCTGACCGCCGCAAGCTCCCAGGGCGCGGGCGCGGTGTTCACGCTGCGCCTGCGCAAGGCCTGACCATGCCGATCCTGCTGCAGATAGAGGACGAGGCCCGGCTGTCCAGGAACATCGAGCTCTACCTCACGCGCGCGGGCTGGACCGTGGAGACCGTGCCGGATGCGGAAACGGGCCTGCGCCGGATGCCGCTGCTCGGGCCCGACGTGGTGCTGATGGATTTCAACCTGCCCGGCATGGACGGGCTGGCCGCGCTTCGCAAGTTGCGCGAACGCGATCCCGCCTGCCGCGTGGTGATGATGACCGGCCAATCGAGCGTGCAACTGGCCGTCGACGCGATGAAGGCCGGGGCGAGCGATTTCATCAGCAAGCCCCTGGTGCTGGCGGACCTGAAGGCCCTGCTCGACAGGTTGGCCGCCGACCTGCGCGCGCACAACGAGCTGTCCTACCTGCATGCGCGCAATGCCGGTGGGGTGAACGACATCATCGGGGAATCGGACGTGATCGCCGGCCTGCGTCAGCGGATCTGCCTGGCGGTGAGGCAGGAGCCGGCCAATGGCGCCGTGCCGCCGGCCATCCTGATCACCGGCGAGACCGGCACGGGCAAGGAACTGGTCGCCCGCGCCTGCCACCAGGAAAGCCCGCGCAGCAGCGGCCCGTTCATCGAACTCAATTGCGCGGCGATTCCCATGGCACTGATCGAGTCGGAGCTGTTCGGCTACGAGCGCGGGGCCTTCACCGACGCGCGCGAGCGCAAGATCGGCCTGCTGGAAGCGGCCGATGGGGGCACCCTGTTCCTCGACGAAGCGGGCGAGATGGACCAGGTCACGCAGTCCAAGCTGCTGAAGGTGCTGGATGACTTCCGCGTGCGCCGCCTGGGGGGCATACAGGATCGCCAGGTGAACGTGCGCGTCATCGTCGCGACCAACCGGGAGCTGGAACTCAGCGTGCGTGAAGGACGCTTTCGCGAGGACCTGTTCCACCGGCTCAGCGTGGTGCGCATCAAGGTGCCACCGCTGCGCGCGCGGCCCGGCGACATCGGCGTGCTCGTCCGGCACTTCCTGCAGGTCTTCGCCCGGCGCTACGCCAAGCCGGGACTCGAACTCTCGGCGCAGGTGCTGGAGCTGCTCGCCGCGCACGCCTGGCCGGGCAACGTGCGGGAGCTGCGCAATGTCGTCGAACAGGCGGTGCTCGTATCCGCCGGCGAGCGGATCACGGCCGAAGACCTGGCGCTGCAGATCATCTCCAGTCCGGTGGCGACCCGCATCGACGGCGACGCGCCGCTCAAGCACTTTGCGCAGCTGGTGGAGATCGAGCGCGACATGATCCGTGCCGCGCTGGTGGAGTCGAACTGGAACGTGACCCAGGCCGCGCAGACGCTCGGACTGTCCCGCGACGTGCTGCGATACAGCATCAAGCGCCACGGTTTGCAGCGTCCGGCTTTGCCAGGCGGTTGAGACCGCAGGGCGCCGCCTGCTGCGCCCTGGGTGAACCGGGAAAGTTTCCCCGCAGGGTTGGGGAATTTTCCCCGAAAACGCGCGATGGCATGGCGCGGATGAAATGGAAACAACAACAAAAACAGCTACTTAAGTAGTTTTCGGCGAGCTGGCAAGGCTCGTGCTCCATGCGTCCCGTGCAGTCCCTTTCCATGACTACGGAGCGCGCAATGGCCGAGAACAAAGACAAGTCCAAATCCGAGAGCGAACTGGCCGAGCAGGCCCGCTTGGGTGTGATCCTGACCGGTGGTGCGAAGGCGGACAAGTTGCAGGGCACCTCGCGCAACGACGTGCTGGACGGGGGCGCGGGCAGCGACGAGGTCAATGCCGGGTCGGGCAATGACACGCTGGTCTACACCATGGCGCAGAACGCCGGCGCGCGTGACCGCTACGACGGTGGCTCGGATACCGACACGCTGCGCCTGAACTTCACCGCAGCCGAGTGGGCGAGCGCCGGGGTCCGTGCGGACGTCGCGCGCTACCTGGCCTTCCTGTCGCCGGCGGGCGCAGGCAGGGGCGACGACGGCCGCGAGCGCAGGGAAGGTTTGGGCGAGTGGTTTTCTTTCCGGGCCTTCGGGCTGGAGGTGCGCAACGTCGAGACGCTGCAGGTCTACGTCAACGGCGTGCTGACCGACCCGACGGGCGGTGCGGTCGTGAACCATGCGCCGGTAGTCACCAACACCGCGGCTGCGCTGGTCGGCGCGGTGACCGAGGATGCGGTGCTCACGACCGGCGGGCAGTTGAGCGCGAGCGACGTGGATGCCGGGGCAACGCTCGTCTGGAGCGTGCAGGGCGCGGCACTCGGCGCGTACGGCCGCCTGGCGGTGAACGGCGCCACCGGGCAGTGGACCTACACCCTGGACAACGGTGCGGCCGCGGTGCAATCGCTGGCCGCCGGCGCCACGCGCAACGAGAACTTCACCGTGCGCGTCACCGACGACAAGGGCGCCTTCGTCGACCAGGTCGTGACGGTGACGGTGACCGGGACCAACGACGCGGCGGTGCTGTCCTCGGCCGTGGCGGTGCTGGCCGAAACCGATGCGGTGCTCAGCACCGGCGGCACGCTCACGATTGCCGACATCGACAGCCCGCAGGCCTTCGTGGCGCAGACAAACGTGGCCGGGGCCAACGGGACGTTCTCGGTCACCAGCGCGGGGGTGTGGACCTACACCGCCAACAGCGCGTTCGACAGCCTGGGAGCGGGGCAGTCGGTGTCGGACCTGTTCACGGTCGCCGCGGCCGACGGCACCACCACCACCGTGCGGGTGACCATCAACGGCACCAATGACGCCGCGGTGATCACTGGTGTATCGACGGGCTACCTCGAGACCGATGCGCCTATCCTGGTCGCGGGCAAGTACGACATCTCGGACGTGGACGGTCCCTCGGCGTTCGTCGCGCAGAGCGGCATAGCCGGGGCGCTCGGGTTGGGGCGGTTCTCGATCGACGCAGCCGGCAACTGGACCTTCCTGGCCAACAGTGCTTTCAATGAACTCGCGCCGGGACAGTCCATCTACGACTACGCGCCGGTATATGCGGCCGACGGCACGTCGGTCATGCTCAATGTGACCATCAACGGCACCAACGACGCGGCGGTGATCGGCGGCATCAGCCAGGTGGCGGCTTCTGAAGGCGACGGTCCGCTCAGCATCGGTGCGACGCTGAGCGCCACCGACGTGGACAGTCCGGCCACCTTTGTCGCGCAGTCGGGCGTGGCGGGCAGCAATGGCTACGGTGTCTTCTCCGTCAACGCGGCGGGGTCGTGGACGTACAACCTGAACTCGGCGCACGACGAGTTCATTGAAGGGCAGGTCTACACCGACAGCTTCACCGTGGTGACGGCAGATGGCACGCAGCAGGTGGTCACCGTGACCATCACGGGGACGAATGACGCGGCGGTGATCAGCGGCAGCTCTAGCGCCAGCCTGACCGAGACCGATGCGGCGCTGTCCACCAGCGGCGCGCTGAGCGCGACGGACGTGGACGGTTCCGCTGCCTTCGTCGCACAGGCGAACGTGGCGGGCAGCAACGGC
>CAIVVS010000071.1 GCA_903909415.1 uncultured Pseudomonadota bacterium
GCCGAATTACGGTCCGCAATACACCCGCGAGTTCCAGGAGACGTTCGGCGCGCTGGCGCGCGAGCACAAGGCCGCGCTGGTGCCCTTCCTGTTCGAGGGTTTCGCCGGCGAGCGCGATGCCTTCCAGCCCGACGGCCTGCACCCCGTGGCCGCCTCGCAGCCGCGCATGCTGGACAACGTCTGGACGGTGCTCACCCCGTTGATCGGCATCGCGTCGGAGACGGGCGCCTCAAAACCGGCCAAAAAGTAGATAACTTTCTGATTATATTGAATAAATACACCATCACCCCGGCAGAAGCCCTCGATGCGCTGGATCAGCCGGGCGCCCCCTCCGCCATCATCGACGTGCGCTCGCCAGCCGAGTTCGAGGAAGACCACGTACCGGGCGCGATCTCCTGCCCGGTGCTGGACAACGAGCAGCGCATCGTCGTCGGCACGCTGTACAAGCAGGCTTCGCCCTTCGAGGCCAAGCAGGTCGGCGCGGCGCTGGTGGCGCGCAACATCGCCCACCACATCGAGACCCGCTTCCGCGGCCAGCCGCGCGAGTGGTCGCCGCTGGTCTACTGCTGGCGCGGCGGCCAGCGCTCCGGCGCGATGGCCCACATCCTGCGCCAGATCGGCTGGAACACGCTGACCCTTGAAGGCGGCTACCGCGCCTACAGGCGCGAGCTGCTGGCGCGGCTGGACGCGCTGCCGGCGAAATACCACTACCGCGTGGTCTCCGGCGTGACCGGCAGCGCCAAGAGCCGCTTGCTGGAAGCGCTGGCGGCGCGCGGCGCGCAGGTGCTGGACCTGGAGCAGATCGCGGTGCACCGCGGTTCGGTGCTGGGCTCCGTGCCCGGCTCGCTGCAGCCGGCGCAGAAGATGTTCGACACCCTGGTGTGGAGCGAACTGCGGCGCATGGACCCGGCGCGCGAGGTCTGGGTCGAGGCCGAGAGCAAGAAGGTCGGCAACCTGCAGGTGCCCGACGCGCTGCTGGCCGCGATGCGGGCCTCGCCCTGCGTGCGCATCGAGGCGCCCTTGCCCGAGCGGGTGCGTTTCCTCATCGCCGAGTACGGCCACTTCCTCACCGACGCCGCCCTGCTGAAGGACAAGCTGCGCCACCTGCACGCCCTGCACGGCGCGGAGGCGATTGCGCGCTGGGAAGCGATGGCCGACGCCAGCCAGTGGACCGAACTGGTGGGCGAGCTGCTGGAGAAGCACTACGACCCGGCCTACCTCAAGTCCAGCTTCAGGAACTACGCGGGCCTCGCGAGCGCCGAGGTGCTGGCGCTGGACAGCCTGGCGCCGGAGGCGATCCGCGCCGCCGCGGCCACCCTGCCCGCCTAGAAGTCGCCCAGGGCCTTGATGTGCGCGACCACGCTGCGGCCCAGCGCCGACAGCGCGTAGCCGCCCTCAAGCACCGAGACGATGCGCCCGTTGGCGTGCTTGTCCGCCACGCGCTTCAGCTCGCGCGTGATCCACGCGTAGTCGTTCTCGGTGAAGCGCAGGCTCGCCATGTCGTCCTCGACGTGGGCGTCGAAGCCGGCCGAGATGAAGATCATCTGCGGGCCGTGCGCCTCGAGCGCCGGCAGCCAGGCATGGTCCCAGGCATCGCGCAGCCCCTGCCCGCCGGTGCCGGCCGGCAGCGGCACGTTCACCATGTTGGCCGCCGGACGCTCGGTGCCGCTGTACGGGTAGAACGGGTGCTGGAAGGTCGAGACCATCAGCACGCGCGGGTCGTCCCTGAAGATTTCCTCGGTGCCGTTGCCGTGGTGCACGTCGAAGTCGACGATCGCCACGCGCTCCAGGCCGTGCACCTCCAGCGCGCGGCGCGCCGCAATCGCGACGTTGTTGAAAAAGCAGAATCCCATCGGCCGCGCGGTCTCGGCGTGGTGGCCGGGCGGGCGCACGCTGCAGAACGCGGTCGAGGCCTTCGCGGTGGCGACCAGGTCGGTCGCCGCGACTGCGGCCCCCACCGCGCGCAGCGCCGCGTCCCAGGTGCCGGGGCTCATCGCCGTGTCCGGGTCCAGGTGCACAATGCCCTTCGCAGGCGAGGCGGTGGCGATCGCGTCGAAGTACTCGGGCGGGTGCACGCGCTCGATGTCCTCGCGGATGCCGCGCGGCGCCTCGTGGCGCTCCAGCAGCGCGTCCACGCCCGAGGCGATCAGCTGGTCCTGGATCGCGTCCAGCCGTTCCGGGCATTCGGGATGGTGCGCGCCCATGTTGTGCCTCAGGCAGTCGGCATGGGTCAAGAAGGCAACCGGCGGGATGTGGGCCATGGCGGGGAATGCGTGGGTGGTGAGGGGGTTGGACCAAGGATGCTACTCAGGAATCATAGCCCGTTTCCTTTACACTCCAGCGTTTGCCGCAGGGCGCGCGCCGGCGTGGTTGCCACCGAAGTTGCCACCCAGGCCCACCGCGCGGAAAACCGGCTCCGGAGCGCAGCGCACATGTCCTTCCCGTCACTCGAGAATGTCGTCGTCCAGGCCGGCAAGATCATCCTCGGCAAGGACCGCCAGATCCGCATGGCCGTGGCCTGCCTGCTGGCGCGCGGCCACCTGCTGATCGAGGACGTGCCGGGCGTGGGCAAGACCACGCTGTCGCACGTGCTGGCGCGCCTGCTCGGGCTGCAGTTCCACCGCATCCAGTTCACCAGCGACATGCTGCCGGCCGACATCATCGGCGTGTCGGTGTACGACAAGGACAAGGGGAGCTTCCGCTTCCACCCCGGCCCGATCTTCAGCCAGGTGATCCTCGCCGACGAGGTCAACCGCGCCACGCCGCGCACCCAGTCGGCGCTGCTGGAGGCGATGGAGGAGCACCAGGTCACCGCCGAGGGCGAGACGCGCCGCCTGCCCGAACCGTTCTTCGTGATCGCGACGCAGAACCCGTCGAACCAGCTGGGCACCTTCGCGCTACCGGAGTCGCAGCTGGACCGCTTCCTGATGCGCATCGAGCTCGGCTACCCGGACCGCGAGGCGGAACGCGCGCTGCTGCAGGGCGTGGACCGGCGCGAGATGATCAACCACATGGACGCCTGCCTCGCCCCGGGCGACCTGGTCGGCCTGCAGGGCCAGGTGAAGGACGTGCATGCCGCGCCCGCGCTGCTGGACTACGTGCAGGCGCTGGTCGAGCACACGCGCCGCTCGCCGGACTACGCCTCGGGCCTGTCGCCGCGCGCCGCGCTGGCCATGCTGCACGCCGCGCGCGCCTGGGCGATGCTGGCCGGGCGCGACAAGGTCCTGCCCGAGGACATCCAGGCCATCCTGCCCGGCGTGGCCGCGCACCGCCTGCGCCCGGCCCACGACGGCGTGAAGACCGGCGGCGCGGACGTGGCCGCAGCGCTGATCGCGGCCGTGCCCATCCCCTGACGCGGCGCCGCTGCGCTTGGCCTCCATCACGTCCCTGATCCCGGAGCGCCTGCTGCGCCGCTCGCAGCTCTGGAACTTCCTACAATGGAGCAGCAGCCGCGCCGCGCCCGAGCCCGGCGAGGTGTTCCTGTCGCAGCGCCGCGTGTACGTGCTGCCCACGCGCCACGGCCACGTGTTCTTCATCGCGCTGGTGCTGATGCTGGTGGGCTCGATCAACTACAACCTGGCGCTGGGCTACGTGCTCACCTTCCTGCTGGCCGGCATGGGCACGGTGTGCATCCTGCACACCGTGCGCAACCTCGCCCACCTGCACGTCAGCGCCGGGCGCGCCGGCGCGGTGTATGCCGGCGACCGCGTGCTGTTCAGGGTGCACGTGGAGAACCGCACGCGCTCGGCGCGCCATGCGATCCGCCTGCTGTGCGAGGACGCGCAGGCCTGGATCGACGTGCCCGCCGGCAGCGGCACGGACGGGGACCTGGCCATCGTCGCGGCGCAGCGCGGCTGGATGCAGCTGCCGCGCGTGACCCTGGAGACGCGCTTTCCACTCGGCCTGCTGCGCGCATGGTCCTACGTGCGCCCGGACGTGCGCGCGCTGGTCTACCCGCGGCCCGATGACGGCGCCCTGCCCCCGCCGCAACCCCAGCCCGACACCGGCGAGCACCTGGCCGCGGGCGCGGGCACCGACGACTACGCCGGGCTGCGCACCTACCAGGCAAGCGACTCGCCGCGCCACATGGCCTGGAAGGCGATCGCCCGGTCCGAGGACCTGCTCACCAAGCAGTTCTCCGGGCGCACCGCCTCCGAGCTCTGGCTGGACTGGGACGCACTCGACGGCATGGATACCGAGGCGCGCCTGTCGCGCCTGGCGCGCTGGGTGCTGCTCGCCTCGCAGCGCGGCCTGCGCTTCGGGCTGAAGCTGCCCGGCTTGGAAGTGCCCCTGGACGAGGGCGCCGCCCAGCGCGACCTGTGCCTGCGCGAACTCGCGCTGTACGGGAGGGCCTGAGCGCCGTGTCCGACGCTGCTTCCACCGCGACGCCGTCCGCCGGGCCCGGGGCCGCGCCGGCCCGGCCTGCCGTGCCGCTGGCCGAACTGCGCCATGCGGTGCCGCCGGTGGGCGGGGGCTCCACCTTCACCTTCTGGCAGCTGGCGCCGCTGTTCGTCGGCCTGGTGCTCACCGTCTCGCCGCACGTGCCGCGCCTGGCATGGTGGGTGATCTGCTGGGTGGCGCTGCTGTTCGGCTGGTACGCGGTGATCGTCTGGCGCGGCCAGCGCCTGCCCGGCAAGTGGGCGCTGATGCTGCTGGGCGTGGTCGGCTTCGGCGGGGTGTGGTTCACGTTCAGGACCATCTTCGGGCGCGATGCCGGCGTGACCCTGCTGGTACTGTTGCTCTCGCTCAAGCTGCTGGAGCTGCGCAACCTGCGCGACGTCTACGTCTGCGTGTTCCTGGGCTACTTCCTCGCGCTGACCAACTTCTTCTACTCGCAGGGCATCCCGGTGGCGGCGCTGATGCTGGTGACCGTGGTGGTGATCAGCGCCGCGCTGATAGGCATCAACGCGCCGGCGCGGCGCCTGCGCGACAACCTGCGCACTGCCGGGCTGCTGCTGGCCCAGGCCGCGCCGGTGATGCTGCTGCTGTTCCTGCTGTTCCCGCGGGTGCAGGGTCCGCTGTGGGGACTGCCGCAGGACGCCTTCGCGGGCGTGACCGGGCTGTCCGACAGCATGTCCCCCGGCGCCATCAGCCAGTTGTCGCAGTCCGACTCGATCGCGTTCCGCGTCAAGTTCGAGACCTCCCCGCCGCCGCATTCGCAGCGCTACTGGCGCGGCCCGGTGTTCTGGGAGTACGACGGGCGCACCTGGCGCGGCGGGGACATGCGCCTGCGCGCCGGCTTGACCTTCGAGGGGCTGGGCACCCCGCTGAACTACGAGGTGACGCTGGAGCCGCACAACCGCAACTGGCTGTTCGGGCTGGACCTGCCGGCGGTGGTACCGCCGAACTCGCGCGCCACGCCCGACTACCAGCTGCTGTCGCTGCCGCCGGTACGCTCGCGCCTGCGCTACCAGCTGACCTCCTACACGAGCTACCGCGCCACCACGATGGAGGACGAGGACCGCACCCGCGCGCTGGCCCTGCCGCGCCAGGTGAACCCGCGCGCGCGCGCGCTGGCCGCCGAGTGGCGCGCGAAGCACGCGAACGACGAGGAACTGCTGCGCGAGGCCATCATCTTCTTCCGCACCGGGCAGTACCTGTACACGCTGGAGCCGCCGCTGCTCGGGCGCGACGCGGTGGACGAGTTCCTGTTCGACACCAGGCAGGGATTCTGCGAGCACTTCTCGTCCGCCTTCGTGTTCATGATGCGCGCCGCCGGCATCCCGGCCCGCGTGGTCACCGGCTACCAGGGGGGTGAACTCAACCCGGTGGACGGCTTCCTCACCGTGCGCCAGGCCGACGCGCACGCCTGGGCCGAGGTCTGGCTGGGCGAGCGCGGCTGGGTGCGCGTGGACCCGACCGCCGCCTCGGTGCCGCTGCGGGTGGAGTCCGGCCTGCAGGCGGCGGTGCCGCAGAACGCGAACCTGCCGCTGCTGATGCGTCCCGGCTGGAGCTGGCTGCGCAACGCGCGCGACAACTGGGAGGCGCTGGGCAACAAGTGGAACCAGTGGGTGCTGGGCTACAACCCGGAGCGCCAGCGCGACCTGCTGTCTTTCCTCGGCGTGGAGCAACCCAGCTGGCAGACGCTGGCCATCGCGATGTTCTGGAGCGTGGGCGCGGTGGTGCTGGGCATCGCCATCTGGCTGTTCGCGCGGCGCCAGCGCGTGGACCGCGTGCAGCGCGCCTGGCTGCGCTTCGGCGCGAAGCTGGCGCGCGCGGGATTCCCGCGCGGCCCCAGCGAAGGTCCGCTGGACTACGCGCGCCGCCTGTCGGCCAGCCGCCCGGCGCAGGCCGCGACGGTGGAGGCGATCGCCGCGATGTACGTCGAGCTGCGCTACGGCAGCGGCGCCGATGACGCGCGCGTCGCCGAGTTCGGCCGCATGGTGGGAAGGTTCCGCGCATGAGTGCCGCGCCGCCCGCGACCAAGCCCCCGCGGCGCGCCCTGCTGCTCGCCCTTGCCTCGGGCGGCATGCTGGCGGCGCTGCCCGGCCACGCCCGCGACAGGAAGGGCGCCGGCGCGTCCTTTGCCGGCCGCGCGGACGTGCAGGCCTTCATCGACGACATGGCCGCGCGCCACGGCTTCGTCGCATCCGAGCTGCAGGAGGTGTTCCGCCGCGCACGCCTGCAACCGGAGATCATCGCGTTGATGACCCCGCCGGCCGAGGCGCCGGTGCGTTCCTGGGCGCGCTACCGGGCCAACTTCGTCAACGAGCGGCGCATCCAGGGCGGGCTGGAGTTCTGGGCCAGGCACGAGGCGGCGCTGGCACGCGCCGCCTCGCAGTACGGGGTGCCCGCGGAGATCATCGTCGCCATCATCGGCATCGAGACGGTGTACGGGCGCAATGCCGGCAACTGGCGCGTGATCGACGCGTTGTCGACACTGGCCTTCAACTTTCCCAGCCGCGCCGAGTTCTTCCGCAGCGAACTGGAGCAGTTCCTGCTGTTCGCGCGCGAGGGCGGCATCGACCTCCTCGGCGTGAAGGGATCCTATGCCGGCGCCATCGGCATCCCGCAGTTCATGCCGGGCAGCTGGCGGCGCTGGGCGGTGGACTTCGACGGCAGCGGCGGCATCGACCTGCGCGCCAGCCCGGTGGACGCGATCGGCAGCGTGGCCAACTTCCTGGTCGGGCACGGCTGGGCGCGCGGCGAACCGGTCGCCTTTCCCGCCAGCGTGCAGGGCGATGGCTGGCGCGCGCTGGCTGAAGCCGGCATCAAGCCCGGCCTGCGCGCGGCCGCGCTGGCGCCGGCAGGAGTCAGCACCGCCGCCGCCCTGCCCCCCGAGGCCCCGCTCGCCTTCGTGGAACTGGCCACGCCCGGCGCGCCGTCCGAGTTCCGCATCGGCCTGCAGAATTTCTGGGTGATCACTCGCTACAACCGCGCGACCTTCTACGCGATCTCCACCGCCGAGCTGGCCGAGGCCATCGCGAACCAGCGGCGGAACCAGCGGCCGTGACGGCGGACGCCGACTTCGCGATCCGCGCCGCCGAGCCAACCGACGTCCCGGCACTACTCGGGCTGATCGGCGAGCTCGCGGACTTCGAGAAGCTGGCCCACCTGATGCGGGCCACCCCCGACGGCCTGCACGCCGAGCTCTTCGGCCCGCGCGCCTGCGCCGAAGCCGTGCTGGGCGTGGTCCGAACGGCCCATGGCGTGGAGCCGGTGTCGATGGCAATCTACTTCCACAATTTCTCGACCTTCCTGTCCCGGCGCGGGCTGTGGCTGGAAGACCTGTACGTCAAACCGGCGTGGCGCGGACGGGGGTATGGGCGCACCATGCTGGTGCATGTCGCCGCCATCGCGAAGCGCCGGGGCTGCGGGCGGTTCGAGTGGTCCGTGCTGGACTGGAATGAACCGGCCATCCGCTTCTACCGGTCCATGGGGGCGGACGTCCTGCCGGACTGGCGGATCTGCCGGGTCACTGGGGAGGCATTGGAGGCCTTGGCGAAGGGTGCACCAAACCCTTGATTCGAATAAGGGTTTTGCGGCGAGCCCGCACCGTCCGCAAGTCATTGTCAAACAAGGTGAAAGTCTGGCTGACCTGCCGCCTCTGTGCACTTGTTCCTCAATCCGGGCGGTGTCCGCCATTAAAATTCGCCATCGATCCCGGTCCTATCTGTTTTTTTGATGGCAGGTCATCTTGGGGACTCCGGAAAAAGTAGTATTAGCTACCCCCACGCTTATCGGGGATGAAGGCAGCCATGTACCAGAATGATTTCGACGTGTCGCAGATGATCAAGACCACCGACCCCAAGTCGGTGAACAAGGAAATCGACCGGATTTTCCTCGACTTGTACCCCAGCGCCTCGCCGAATCCGCTGGACCAGGCCTTCACCGACGTCGCGCGCCTGTACCGCGGCGAGTTTCCCGGACACTTCGCCTGCGACACCGCCTACCACGACATCCAGCACGTGCTGGACGTGACACTCGCCATGGCCCGCCTGATCGACGGCTACGAGCGCAGCCGCGTGAATGCCCCGTCAATGGGCGCGGACATGTTCCAGCTCGGCGTGATCACCGCCCTGTTCCATGACTGCGGCTACATACGCAGGATCGAGGACCGCGCGCAGAACGGCGCCGAATACACCACGACCCACGTGTCGCGCGGCGCCGACTTCCTCAAGGAGTACCTGCCGGGCATCGGCATGCCCACCAACGCCGACGTCGCCGCCACGATCATCCACTTCACCGGCTACGAAGTGCCCACCGCCAAGATCGCGGTCACCGACCCGATGCACCGCCTGCTGGGCTACCTGCTCGGCTCGGCGGACATCATCGCGCAGATGGCCGACCGCTGTTACCTCGAGAAGTGCCGCGACCGCCTGTACCCGGAGTTCGTCGTCGGGGGCATCGCGCGCCGCACCCAGCCCGATGGCAAGGAAACGGTGGTATTCGAGTCGCCCGATGACCTGATCCTGAAGACGCCCGGCTTCTACGTCGGCGCGAACAAGCGCCTGAACAGCGACCTTGCGGGCACCTTTGCCTACGCCGAGCGCCACTTCGGCGGGCAGAACCTGTACCTCGAGGGCGCACAGCGCAACATCGGCTTCGCCGAGTCGATGAAGAAGGACGGCGACACCTCGTCCCTGCGCCGCCAGCCGCCGATGACCCTGCCGGACTGAACCGCGCCCGGCGCGGAAACGAAAAAAGCCGGCTTGCAGCCGGCTTTTTTCATCGGGTCCGCGTCAGTCCTCGGCGTACTTCTTGTCGAACGCCCAGACGTCCTCGAAGCCCATCAGCTTGGAGAACTCCATGAAGTCGTACAGCGGCAGGCCGGCATTTGCCGTCGAACCCTGCTCCTTCAGCGTCTGGTAGACCTTGGCCATGGCCGCGCCCGCGGCGAGGAAGGCGGTGCCCGGGAAGATCGCCATGGTGTAGCCGATTTCCTTGAGGCGCTTGGCCGGCAGCACCGGGGTACGCCCGCCCTCGACCATATTGGCCAGCAGGGGCTTGTCGAATGCCTTGCAGATGGCCTCCATCTCGGCCTCGGTCTCGGGCGATTCGACGAACAGGATGTCCGCGCCGGCCTTGCTGTACTGCTCCATGCGCCGCAGCGCCTCGTCCAGGCCGAGCGAGGTGCGCGCATCGGTGCGCGCGATGATCAGGAAGTCCTTCGACTGGCGCGCGTCCGACGCCACCTGGATCTTGCGCACCATGTCGGCCGCGGGGATCACGCGCCGTCCCGGCGTGTGGCCGCATTTCTTGGGAAACTCCTGGTCCTCGATCTGTATGCCCGAGGCGCCGGCCTTCTCGTAGCCGCGCACCGTGTGGCGCATGTTCAGCAGGCCGCCATAGCCGGTGTCACCGTCGGCGATCAGCGGCGTCTTCGCGTTGGCGCAGATGTTCTCGACAAAGCCGACCATGTCCGAGAAGGTCGCCAGGCCCGCGTCCGGCAGTCCCAGTCCCGAGGCCACCGTGCCGTAGCCGGTCATGTACAGGCAGTCGAAGCCCATGCGGTCGGCGATGCGGGTGGAGATCATCTCGAACACGCCGGGTGCGACGATGAAGTCCTTGCGCCGGATCTTGGCGGCGAATTCACTGGATGCCATGGTGGTTCCTCGATTGGTGTGGGGTGCTGCGGGATGGCGCCCCGGCGCTAGCGCGCGGGCAGGTACCTGGCGGGATCCACCGGCTTGCCGAAGCGTCGGATCTCGAAATGCAGGCGCGGCGACTCGGCATCGGTGCTGCCGACCTCGGCGATCTTCTGGCCCCTGGCGACGTTCTGGCCTTCCTTCACCAGGATGGCGCTGTTGTGCGCGTAGGCCGACAGGAAGGTCTTGTTGTGCTTGATGATCACCAGCCGCCCGTAACCGCGCAGGCCGGTGCCGCTGTAGACCACCCGCCCCGGCGCGGTCGCGAACACCGGCTCGCCGGCCTTGCCGGCGATGTCCAGGCCTTTGTTGGCCGGCTCGGAGAATCCCGCGATCACGCGTCCGGCGAGCGGCCAGGCCCACTCGACCTTGTCCTCGTCATCGGCGTCGCCGCCGGTTGGCGCCGGTGCCTGCGCCGCTGGCGGGGGGGCGGGCGTGGCGGCAGGCTTCGCCGCGGGTGCCGGGGATGGGGCGGGCGCAGGTGTCGGGGCGGGTGCGGTGGCCGGCCTGGCCGCGGGCTCGGCCCTGGCCAGCAGCGCGGCGTTCTCCTCGGTGTAGGGCAGTTTCTGCGCACGCGGCTCGGTCTTGACCACGTCCGGGCCGGTTCGCGCAGCGGCAGGCGCCGCCGCAACCGCGGGCGCGGCCTGTGCCGGCACCGCGCCGAAGTCGGGCGCGCGCAGGCGAAGCACCTGGTCGATGCGGATCAGGTTGGGATTGGCCAGGCCGTTCCAATCGGCCAGTTCCCTGTATTCCAGTCCGTGGTCCAGCGCGATGCCGTAGAGCGTGTCGCCGCGCTTGACCGTGTAGGTCAGCGGGCGCGGATCGGTCGGGGCAGGACGCGCCGCCGCCACGACGGGACGCGCGGGCGTGGCGGCCGGGACCGGCGCGGACGGCGCGGTCGACCCCTGGCGGTCGATCACCGGGGCGCGCGGCGTGCCCGCGCAGCCGGCCAGCGCCGCGACAAGCACCACCACCGGCGCCAGGCCGAGTCGTCCCCGCGGGTGTCGCAGGCTCATTGCTTGCCTCGCCGCAGGCTCAATGCTTGCCTCGCCGCAGGCTCATTGCTTGCCCTGGCGCAGGGGCACGAAGCGCACCGCGTCCAGCCAGCGCTGCACCGGACCCGTGGGCGTGAGCTCGACCAGGCACAGCACCTGGTCGTCGGTGCCGACCGGCGCAATCAGTCGCCCGCCGGGCTCGAGTTGCGCGATCAGCGCGTCTGGTATGCGCGGCGCGGCGGCGGCGACGATGATGGCGTCGAAGGGCGCGGCCGCGGGGATGCCCTGGTAGCCGTCGCCGTAGGCCAGGCGCAGGTTGGCGATGCGCAGCGGGCGCAGGTTGCTGCGGGCGCGCTCGTGCAGGCCCTGGATGCGCTCGATCGAATACACTTCGCGCGCCAGGCTGGCGAGCACCGCGGCCTGGTAGCCGCAGCCGGTGCCGACTTCCAGCACCTTGCCGAACGGACGCTGCGCGCCGGTGCGCAGCGCTTCGATCATGCGCGCCACGACGAAGGGCTGCGAGATGGTCTGCTCGAAGCCGATCGGCAGCGCGGTGTCCTCGTAGGCGCGCGTGGCCAGCGCCTCGTCCACGAACATGTGGCGCGGGACGCTCGCCATCGCGGCCAGCACGTCCTCGTCTGCGATGGCCTGCTCGCGCAGCTTGGCGACCATGCGGTCGCGCGTGCGCTGCGAGGTGAAGCCGACGCCGCGGGCGACCGAACTGGCCATCACGGCTTGCCGAGCCAGGTCCGGACCTGGGCCATCTGCGGCACGTGGGTGAGGTCCATCTGCAGCGGCGTGATGGACACGCGCCGGGACGCGACCGCGTGGAAATCGGTGCCGGGACCGGCGTCCGCGGCCGCGCCGGCCGCGCCCACCCAGTACACCGTGTCGCCGCGCGGATTGACGGTCTTGATCACCGGCTCGGCCTTGTGGCGCTTGCCCAGGCGAGTCACCTCGGTGCCGTCGAGTTGCTCCCAGGGCACGTCGGGCACGTTGACGTTGAGCAGCATGGCCTCGCGCGAGCGCGCGAAGCGCTCGACCAGTTCGCGGGCGACGCGGCCCGCGGTGTCGAAATGGGCGCCGGCCCTGCTGTTGAGCGAGATCGCGATGGACGGGATCCCCAGCAGGTAGCCCTCGGTGGCCGCGGCCACGGTGCCGGAGTAGATGGTGTCGTCGCCCATGTTGGCCCCGAGGTTGATCCCCGAGACCACGATGTCCGGCAGGTGCTCCAGCAGCCCGGTTACCGCGAGGTGGACGCAGTCGGTGGGCGTGCCGTTGATGAAGCGGAACCCGTTGGCCGCCCGCCGCACCGTCAGCGGACGGTCCAGGGTCAGGGAGTTGGAGGCGCCGCTGCGGTCGCGCTCGGGCGCCACCACGGTGACTTCGCCCAGGTCGCGCAGCGCCTGCTCGAGCTGGGCCAGGCCGGGGGCGAAGTAACCGTCGTCGTTGCTGAGGAGGATGCGCATGCTGCGCGCATTATATGGGAGGCTCAGGTTTCATCCCGGCCCGCCTGCCCCACCCCGCGCGCGCCCGGCGGTGCCCCTGCGCGGGGCACCGCGCGGCTCAGAGCACCGTTTCCAGCCGCTTGATCACCGTCTTCAGGATCTTGATGCGCGCGAACAGCTTGTCCTCTGCCTCGACCAGGGTCCAGGGCGCGTGCTCGCTGGAGGTGCGGTCCACCATGTCGCACACCGCCGTCTCGTACTCGTCCCAGCGCTTGCGGTTGCGCCAGTCCTCCTCGGTGATCTTGAAGCGCTTGAAGGAGGTCTTCTCGCGCTCCTTGAAACGCCGGTACTGCTCCTCCTTGGACAGGTGCAGCCAGAACTTCATCACCACCGAGCCGTTCACCACCAGCTGTTCCTCGAAGTCGTTGATCTCGCCGTAGGCGCGCATCCAGTCCGGCACCGACGCGAAGCCCTCGACCCGCTCGACCAGCACGCGACCGTACCAGGAACGGTCGAATATGGTGACCCGGCCCTTGCGCGGCACGTGGCGCCAGAAGCGCCACAGGTAGGGCTGGGCGCGCTCCTCCTCGGTGGGCGCGGCGACCGGCACCACGCCGTAGTGGCGCGCGTCCAGCGCCGCGGTGAGGCGCCTGATGGACGAACCCTTGCCGCCGGCGTCCCAGCCCTCGAACAGCAGGATCACGGCCTTCTGCTGGAAGAACTTCTCTCGCGACAGCACGTTCAGCCGCCCCTGCAGCTTTTCCAGCTGCTTCAGGTAGGAAGCCTTGGTGAGCTTCTGGCCGAGGTCCATGTCGCGCAGCAGCGCGCGGTTGTCCAGCTGCGGCATGGGCGGTGCGGCGTCGATGCGCTTGGTCTTGCCCTTGTCCTGGCCCTTGGCCGCGAGCCGGGCCTCGTCCAGGCGCCTGGTGATCGCATCGAGCAGCATCCGCCCCACCGTCAGGCTGCGGTAGCGGTGGTCGTTGCCCGAGACCACCACCCAGGGCGCGCCGCCGGTGCTGGTCTCGCGCAGCACGCGCTCGGAGACCGATCGGAACTTGTCGTAGTGCTTGAGCCTGCGCCAGTCCTCCTTGGTCACGCGCCAGCTCGTGACCGGGTCTTTCTCCAGCGCCTTCATGCGCTTCTTCTGCTGGTCCTTGGACAGGTGGAACCAGAACTTCAGCACCAGCACACCCTCGTCCACCAGCATCTTCTCGTGGCGGAAGATCTCGTCGACGTTGGCCTGCAGCTCGGCGTCATCGGTGTGGCCCAGCACGTGGTGCACGATCGGCCCGGTGTACCAGGAACCGAAGAAGATGCCGAGCTTTCCCTTGGGGGGCATGGCCCGCCAGAAGCGCCACATCAGCGGCCGCTCGGCCTCCTCGTCGGACGCCTCGCCGAACGCATGGGTGACGATGTGGCGCGGGTCCATCCACTCGTTCAGCAGGTTGACCGTCTCGCCCTTGCCCGCGCCGTCCACGCCGCCGATGATGATCAGCACCGGGAACTTGCGCAGGGCGCCCAGGTCGAATTGCGCGTTCAGCAGCGCCTCGCGCAGCTTGGGCTCCTCGCGCTTGTACTCCTCCTTGCTGATCTTGTGGTCCAGGTCGGCCGATTCAAACATGGTGCATCACCTCCAGTGCGGTTTTTCATGCAGCAGCGCATGCCAGGCAGAGTCCAGCTTCGCGCGCGCGGCGTGCCGGCGCGCGGCGATCCATCCATCCAGGGCGGCGCAGGCCAGCTCCGAGGCTTGCCGGGCGTCGGCGCGGGCACCGTGCGCGGCCCCCAGGTGCTCGCGCACCAGCCTGTCCGCGACCACGCAGTCATTGATGGTGCCGAGCTGGTCCTGCAGGCGCAGCAGCGCGGCGCCGAAGCGCTCGCGCCGTCCCTCCTGCTGGATGCCGGCGAAGAACCCGGCCGCGTAGCGCAGCTTCTTCGCGGCGATGCGCAGCGCGTGCAGGTGCTCGGCCGGCAGCGCCAGCAGGTCCTCGCCGCCGAGCCGCCTGAGCTTCTTCAGGCGCCGCTCCAGCAGCGCGCTGCTGAAGGCGGACACGCCGTCCGCCCCGTCGCGCCCCTGCGCGCCGGGACCGGCCCGCGGCAGCGGCGCGGAAAGCAGCCGCGCCACGTCCAGCATGAGCAGCGTGCAGCGCGGCGAGTCCAGCGCGACGCGCGCGCGCGCGCGCGCCAGGCCGATGGCGCGCGACAGCCTGCCGCGCGCGGCGCGCATCCCTGCCGTCGGCCTCTGGGCGGCCAGCGGCGCGACCACGTCGGCCGACAGCACTTCCAGGTCGCGCAGCGCTCCGAGTTCCGCCAACAGCCAGCGCAGCTCGGACTGCAGCGGCGCCACGCGCTCGCGCCACGCGGGGTCGCGGCGCAAGGCCAGGGCCACGCGCAGCCGCCGCAGCGCGACCCGCGCCTGGTGCAGGTACTCGGGGTCGGCGCCCTCGCGCGCGCCCTGTTCGTTCAGGTGGAACTGGCGCGCGCAACCGGCCACCAGCGCGGCCAGCGCCTGGTCGAGCGGCTGGCGCCGGCGCAGCACCACGGGATGGGCACGCGCGGGCGCGGCCGGATGCGCGCCGAACAGGGCATGGCCGCGCTCGGCCTTGGACTGCACGCCCATGCGGAACGGCAGTTCGGCGCGCAGCGCCGAGGCGAAGTCGAGCAGCACCGCCGGATCACCATCGCGCAGCTCGATCTCCACCTCGCTCACCGGCAGCGTGGAGCCCGAGGCAAGGATGGTCCCGGAATCCACGCAGAGCTGCGCGCTGGCCCCGCCCGGCAGGGAGAGCTCGGCGGTCGCGCGCCGGAAGCGCGTCTCGAACACGCAGACCAGCTCGCGCTTCCACTTGTCGATGCGCGAACCGCGCAGCAGCGCACCGAGCTCGCTGTCGCGCACCAGGGCCAGGTCGGGTACCGGCCCCGCCACCCGCCACTCGATCTCGATGCGCCTCGACAGCGCGCCACCCGCCGGATCGTCGCCCTTCACCGCCTGTATCCAGTGTCCGGCCTCGCGCCGCACGCGCAGCACCATGCCCATGCCTGCCAGCGCATGGCCCGGCGTGTCGAAGTACAGCGCGCGCAGCACCATGCGCCGCACCGGCGCCGACTGCGCCAGCTTCACCTGCGGCAGGCGCAGCACCCGCGGCAGGTCCGCGGGCGCCACCAGCAGCTTGAGCTCGGTTTCCAATCAGGTTTCCACTCAGGTTTCCATGCCGGCCGGGACGCTCAGCGCCTGCGCACCGAAGCCACACCGGGGACGTCCGCGGCGAGCGCGAGCGCCTGGCGCAGTCCGGCCACGCCCTTCACCTCGACGGTGAGGGTGTAGTTCGCCTGTCCGCGTCGGGCCTGGCTGGCGACCGCCGAGACCGCGATGCCGGCGCGCGACAGCGCATCGCTCAGTTCGCGCAGCAGCTGCGGACGGTCGGTGGCCTGCACCGCGATGTCGGCCGCGAAGCTCTGCTCGCCCGGACGCTCGCCCCACTGCGCCTCGATCAGGCGCTCGGGTGCGCGACGCTCGAGCTGCACGAGGCTGGCGCAGTCGGCGCGGTGCACCGAGATGCCGCGCCCGCGCGTGACGAAGCCGCGGATTGGATCCGGCGGTACCGGCTTGCAGCAGCGCGCCAGCTGGGTCAGCAGGCGGTCCACGCCGACGATCAGGATGCCGCCTTCCTGGCCGCGCCGTTCCTTCGCCGGGGCAGCCGGCAGGCCTGCATCCGGTTCCGGTTCGGCGGCCGGGCGGATCGCGGCCTGCAGCGCGCGCAGGCCGACCTCCTCGCGGCCCACCGCGGCGAACAGGTCCTCGGGACTGCCCTGCCCCAGCGCCCGCGCCAGGTCCTCCAGCTTCAGGTCGCTCCGGCGTTCGCGGTGCAGTTCGCGCTCCACCAGCGTGCGCCCCTTGTCGATGGTCAGCGCGAGGTCGGCGTTGTTGAACCACTGGCGCACCTTGGTGCGCGCGCGGTGGCTGTGCAGGTAGCCGCGGCCGGGATTGATCCAGTCGCGGCTGGGCCCGCCGGCCTTGGCTGCGATGATCTCCACGCGCTGGCCGCTGGCCAGCGGCGTGTCCAGCGGCACCATGGCGCCATCGACCTTGGCGCCGCGGCAGCGGTGCCCGAGGTCGGTATGCAGCGCGTAGGCGAAATCGATCGCGGTGGACCCGGCCGGCAGCTCCACCACCTTGCCCTGCGGGGTGATCACGTAGACGGTGTCGTCCAGGGAGGCCTGCTTGAACTGCGCCAGCCAGTCGGCATCGCCCTCCTGCTCGGAGTGCGTGCCTGCGGCCACCTCGTCGCGCCATGCCAGCGCCTGGCGCAGCCAGGCGATCTTCTCGTCATAGGGGTCGGGGCCGCCGCGCGCGCCTTCCTTGTAGCGCCAGTGCGCGGCCACGCCCAGTTCGGCCTCGCGGTGCATGTCGGCGGTACGTATCTGCACCTCCAGCGAGCGGCCCTCGGGGCCGATCACCGCGGTGTGCAGGGAGCGGTAGAAGTTGCCCTTGGGCCGCGAGATGTAGTCGTCGAACTCGCGCGGGATGGGCTGCCACAGGTTGTGCACCACGCCCAGCGCGGTGTAGCAGTCCTTCACGTCCGGCACCAGCACGCGCAGCGCGCGCACGTCGTAGAGCTGGTCGAACTCCAGCGACTTCGCGCGCATCTTGGTGTAGATGCTGTAGATGTGCTTGGGCCGCCCGGTGATCTCGGGACGGATGCCCGCGGCGGCGAGCTCGCGCTCCAGCGCAGCGATCGCGCCGGCGATGTAGCCCTCGCGCTCGTCGCGCTTCTCGTCCAGCATGCGCGCGATGCGCTTGTAGAGCTCGGGCTCGAGGAAGCGGAACGACAGGTCCTCGAGCTCCCACTTCATGCGCCATACGCCCAGCCGGTTGGCCAGCGGCGCGTACAGGTCGAGGGTCTCGCGCGCGAACGGGATGCGCAGGGCGTCGGGCGAGCGCGTCAGGTGGCGCATCGTCTGCGTGCGGGAGGCCAGCCGCAGCAGCACCACGCGTATGTCCTCGACCATGGCCAGCAGCATCTTGCGCAACACCTCGGCCTGCGCGGGAACGCGCGCCACCAGGCGCAGCCGGTCCAGCCTGCTGATGCCCTCGACCAGGCGGGCCGCGACCGGGCTGAACTCCGCCGCCATCCTCGCGGCCGCTGCGGGCGCGTACTCGGGCAAGGCGTACAGCAGGGCCGCGACCCGGGCATCCAGGTCCAGCCGCAGCGCCGCGATATTGCCGGCCATGCCCAGGCCATGCTCGAGCACCGGCTCGCCGGTGCCCAGCAGCTTGTCGCCGTAGGCCAGCCGGGCAGTGGCCAGCGCCCGGGCGAGGGTGGACTGCTCCCCCTCGGCGAGGCCGGCGGCGATCGGCGCGAATCGCGCGCGCGTGGCCTCGTCGGCCATGGGCAGGGCGTGGGGTGCGGCGGCGGGCTGGCGTTCGCTGCTCATGGACGGATGATAGCCCCGGACAAAACGCACTTTCGACCCTCCAGGGCGCACATTTCGTGATCTGGATCAGGGTCGGGCCATTTCCCGCGCTCCTGCACGCCACGCCGGCGGGCCCGCGCACCGCCCACCCGGAGCGGCACGCGCTGCCGCGCGGGGGATAATCCGGGCGTGCCCGCGCCCACCCGCCCCACGCTGCTCACCGTCACCCTGTTGTTGCTCGCCACCGCGTCCTGGGGCTCCAACTGGGTGGTGGCGCGCGCGCTGCACGGAGAGGTGCCGCCTATGGCCATGGCGTTCTGGCGCTGGGTCGCCGCCTCGCTGTTCATGCTGCCGCTGGCCTGGCCGGTCCTGCGCGGCGACTGGCCGAGGCTGCGCGCCAGTTGGAGGCGCATGATTCCGCTGGGCATCGCCGGCTGCACCGGCATGTCGGTGCTCGGCTACCTCGCCATGCAGCACACGACGGCCACCAATGCCTCGCTGATCAATGGCTCCCTGCCGATCATGATCGTCGCCCTGTCGGCGCTGCTGCCGGGCGGGCGCGCCAGTGGACGGCTGCTGCTGGGCATCGTGGTGTCGGCCCTGGGGGTGGCGTGCATCATCCTGCGCGGCGACCCCATGACCCTGTTGACGCTCAGCCTGAATCCGGGCGACCTGCTGATGCTGGGCGGGGTGCTCATCTGGGCCGCCTATACGGTGGCCCTGCGCTGGCGCCCGGCGGAGCTGCACGAGGCCAGTTTCACGCTCGCGCTGTTCGTGGTTGGCGCGGCCAGCTGCCTGCCCCTGTACGCATGGGAGATATCCAAGGGCACGCACATGCTGGTGTCCCCCGGCGCGGTGGCTGGCCTGGTGCACCTGGCGCTGTTCCCCTCCATCCTCGCCTACCAGTGCTGGAGCTATGCCGTGCCGCGCGTGGGCGCGGGCGTCGCCGGCGCATTCAGCAACCTCACGCCGGTGTTCGGCACGCTCTGGGCGGCGATGTTCCTCGACGAGGCCCTGCGCGCCTGGCATGTCGCCGGACTGGCGCTGGTGTTCACCGGCATCGCCATCGCGACGCGGGCGCGACGCCCCGCGCCCGCCGGAAGCGCCGCGCCGGTGGCGGAGCGCTGAGGTGGGCCTGCTGCGCAACTGGACGCGCAAGCGCGCGCTGCGCAACACGCGCATCGACCCGGCGCTGTGGGACGGCGTGCTGCGCACCCTGCCCTTCCTGCGCGGCCTGTCGCCCGGACAGCTGGACCGGCTTCGCGACCTGGCGATCCTGTTCCTCGCGGAAAAGGAGATGCACGGCGCCGCGGGCATGGAACTCACCGACGCGGTGTGCCTGTCCATCGCGCTGCAGGCCTGCCTGCCCATCCTCGAGCTGGGCCTGGACGTGTACGACGACTGGGTCGGCGTGGTCATCTATCCCGGGGAGTTCGTTGTCCAGAAACAGGAAGTGGATGAGTTCGGCGTCATGCACGAGACGCGCGACGGCCTGTCCGGAGAAGCCTGGCCGGGCGGCCCGGTGGTGCTGTCCTGGGAGGATGTGCAGATGTCCGAGACCGGCTACAACGTCGTGATCCACGAGTTCGCCCACAAGCTGCACATGCGCTATGGCGACGACGACGAGACGCCGCCGGCGCGCCCCGGCATGGACCAGCAAGCCTGGCGCGCCGTGTTCGAGGCGGCGTGGAACCGCTTCTGCGACGAGGTCGATGCGGACCGCCCCACGCTGGTCGATCCCTATGGCGCGGAGCACCCGGCCGAGTTCTTCGCGGTGATGAGCGAGATGTTCTTCACCGCCTCGGAACTGCTGGCGCGGGACTGGCCGGAGCTGTACGCGCAACTCGCGCTGTTCTACCGCCAGGATCCCGCCGAGCGCATGCCAGCCGGCTACGCCGGCTGAGCACGGCCTCCCGCGCCGGTCGCTCAGGCCCCCAGCAGGAAATCCCGCACCAGCGCGACCTGGTCATCGTGGATCAGCGTGGGCGCGTGGCCGATCCCCTTGAGTTCCACCGCCCTGGCCTTGGGGCCGCGCTCGGTCATGGCCTGCAGGGTCTGCGGCGTCAGCAGGTCCGAGGTCTCCCCGCGTATCACCAGCGTCGGGCAGCGGATCATGTCGTAGTACGGCCACAGGTCGATGTCCTGGTGCGGCTTCTGTGCGTTGAAGGGCACGGCCAGCGCCGGGTCGTAGTGCATGCGCAGCGTGCCGTCGGCGTTGGCGCGCACCACGTGCTCGGTGAGGAAGCGCCACTCGGCATCGGTATGCGGGCCGAACGGTGCGCTGATCGCGCGCACGTACTGCTCGGCCACCTCGATGCTGGGCAGCGGCACCGCCTTGCCGACATAGGTGCCGATGCGCTCCAGCGACACCGCGCTCACCAGCGGGCCGGCCTCGTTCAGCACCAGTCGCGTGATGGGCGTGTCCGGCAGCGCCGCCAGCGCCAGGCCGATCAGCCCGCCCATGGACGTGCCCACCCAATGCACCGATTCCACGTCGAGGCGCGCGATGAGCGTGACCATGTCGGCGACATAGGTCGGCACCGCGTACTCCATGGGATTGCGCAGCCATTGCGATTCGCCGCGCCCGGGCATGTCGGGGCAGACCACGCGGTAGTCGGCCATCAAGGCCCGTGCCAGGAAATCGAAGTCGCGCGCGCAGCGCGTCAGGCCGTGCGCGCAGACCAGCACCTTCGGGTTGCGCGCATCCCCCCACTCCACGTAGGACAGCCGGTGCAGGCCACTGGCGGTGGCGCACCTCACTTGGTGGCGGCGGAATGCTTCCATGGGGTCTCCCGTTGCGTGGCCGCAGCAGTATAGCGGTGCGCTCCGGCGGCGCACCCCGGCGGCACATCCCTACATCCCTACAACACACGCCGGCAGTCCTGGTCAACGACGCTGCGCCTGGAACGACGCCACCGCGGCATCCCGCCAGTAGCGCGGCTCCAGCTCCCGCCACGCGACGGCCCGCAAGCCCGGCGGCCCTGCCGGATGCGGGCCTACGGACACGATGAGCGCCCCATCCCGGTCGGTGCGCAGGACCCGCGCCCCTGCGGCCTCATAGCGCGCCAGCACCTCGGCGCGCGGATGGCCGAAACGGTTGCGGTACCCGGCGGAGACCAGCACCAGGCTGGGCGCGACCGCGGCGAGGAAGGCCGGGGTCGAGGACGAGATCGAGCCGTGGTGCGGCGCCAGCAGCACGTCGCTGCGCAGCGACGGCGCATCGCGCGCGAGCAGGCGCGCCTCGGCGCGCGCCTCGATGTCGGCGGTGAGCAGCAGCGACCCGGCGGGCGACGCGACCCGCAGCACGCAACTGCGGTCATTGCCCTTCTCCAGCGGGTCATCCGCCATGGCCGCGTCCGGGTGCAGGAAGCGGAACTGCACCCCGTCCCACTCCCAGGACGCGCCCGCGCGGCAATCATGCCGCTCGCGCGCACCGTCCAGCGCGCCGGCCAGCTCCGCCGGCGGCTCGGAAGACAGCCAGGCCGCCTGCACGCCCGTGCCCTGCAGCAGGGAACGCGTGCCGCCGGCATGGTCGCGGTCCCAGTGCGACAGCACCAGCGCGTCCAGGCGCGCCACGCCCTCGGCGCGCAGCACGGGCAGGACGACGCGGCCGGCGGCGTCACTGTCCGGCCCCCAGGCGGGGCCGGCATCGAACAGCAGGGCGTGGCGGCGCGTCTGCACCAGCACCGCCTGGCCCTGCCCCACGTCCAGCACCAGCGCGCGAAAGCCCCCTTCCGCCGGCCGCGGCGGCACCACCAGGAACAGCGGCAGCAGCAGCGCCGCGCCCACCGCGCGCGCCGGCACGCCGCGGGGCGCGATCATCCACAGCACGCCGATGCAGGCCAGCGCCACCGTCCAGGGCCGGGGCGCGTGCTGCTGCCAGACGGCACCCTGCAGCCCGGCCAGCCACTCCAGCAGCGGCCACAGCAGCGCGAACACCCCGTGCGCCAGCGCCAGCACCTCGCCGCCCAGCGCCCAGTCCGGCAGCACCGCGCCCGCGATGGCCAGCGGCGTGACCACCAGGCTCACCACGGGAATCGCGATCGCATTCGCGAGCGGCGAGGACAAGGACACCTGCTGGAACAGCAGCAGCAACAGCGGCGCGAGCGCGAGCGTGATCGCCCATTGCACCCGTCCCCACTGCACCACGCCGGCGAGCAGCTTCCCGCCCAATGCGGCGGGCCGCGACGGCGCCGCGTCCTCCACGCGAGTCCCTGCCGCCACGCGCGTCCCTGCCCCGGAGCCGGCGATGAAGATCACCGCCACCGCGCCGAAGGACAGCCAGAATCCCGGTGCCAGCACCGCCCAGGGATCGAGCAGCAGCACCAGCGCAAGCGCCGCGCACAACACGCGCGACGGCGAGCCCGCGCGCCCGGCCCACAGCGCGGCCGCGGCCACCCCCACCATGTAGAGCGTGCGCTGCGCCGGCACCGCGAAGCCCGACAGCAGGCAGTAGGCCAGCGCGCCCAGCAGTCCGGCGGCGGCGGCGGCGCGCTGCGCCGCCAGCCAGAGGGGCAGGCCGGGCACGCGGCGCCAGGCGAACAGCGCCATCCATGCGAACAGCCCGGCCACCATGGTGACGTGCAGGCCCGAGATGCTCATCAGGTGGCTCACGCCAGTGCGCGCGAACACCTGCCAGTCGGCGCTGTCGATGGCGCGCTGGTCCCCTATCGCGAGCGCCAGCAGCACGCCGGCAAAGCGATGTGCCGGCAATGCATCGATGAAGTGGTCGCGTATCGACTCGCGCGCTCGCTCGATGGCATAGGACGGCTGCCATGCGCCGTCGTCAGCGAGCCGGCGCGCGCCGGATTCGCC
>CAIVVS010000072.1 GCA_903909415.1 uncultured Pseudomonadota bacterium
GCCCGCGGACAGGAACTGCGCGACCAGCACGTCCGCGTATCGGTCGACGATCAGGCCCGGCAGTCCATCCGACTCACTATGCACCAGTCGCATCGCATTGGTGTGCTGCCCGATCGGCAGGTTTGCGCGCAGGTCGAGGGCACGCTTCACTCGCTCGCGCAGGAACGCGGCGTCGACCGTTGCCGCGGCATCGAACGTCCACATCCGCCCGCGGATCTGCGACTGCGGGCTATAGGCCGCGAGGCCGAGCTGCTGGCCTTCGGCGCTGCGCACCAGCACGGTGTCCCCGCCCTGCGGGTCGCCGAGCACTTTCTCGATCGCCCCCGAGAACACCCACGGATGCCGGCGCTTGACGGACTTGTCGCGCCCTGTCTTGAGGACGATCACCTTTGCCGTCATACGACCCCCGCAATGCCGGCCAGCGCACCTGCTGCGATCAGCCAGAGCGGATGCACCTTGGTGCGCCACGCGACCAGCGCCGCCACCGCCGTACAGGCCATGGCCGGGAGGTTGTTGATGTTGGCGCTGGCAAGCAACACGCCGGACGCCGCTACCAGGCCCACCGTGATCGGCGCGAGGCCATTGTCCAGGATCTCGCGCCAGGCCGCCGCGCCCGCGCGCCGCCAGAGCATCCGGTCTGCATAGTAAGTGAGCAGGCTCGAGGGCAGGATCATCGCCACCGTCGTGACGAGCGCGCCGGCCATGCCCGCCACCTGCCAGCCGAACAGGCTCACGACCAGCACGTTGGGTCCGGGCGCGGCCTGCGCAAGCGCGAACAGGTCGCTGAACTCGCGGCCGCTCATCCAGCCATGCACGTCGACGAGGCTGCGATGCATCTCCGGCAGCACCGAGACCGCGCCGCCGACCGACAGCAGCGAGAGCACGGCGAAGTCCGCAATGAGGATCCCGAGGCGTTCCATCATGAGCCTCGTTTGCGGCCGGCCCAGGCCGCGGCGATCGACACCGGCACCGCTACAGCGAGCACGAGCGCGAGCGGCATGCGCAGCACTGAGACCGCCCCGAAGGCGAGGATGCCGAACACCACGCGCCAGGAGCGCATCCTCGGCGAGGCGGCCATGCGCAACGCGGTCGCAATGATGAGCCCGGCGGCCACGGCCGAAACGCCGCGCAGCGCGGAAGCCACCGCCGGCACCTGCGCATAGCCCGAGTACAGCACGCCAAGCAGCAGGACCACGACAAAGGGCGCCGCGAGGATGCCGCCGCAGGCGGCCCATGCGCCGCGCGCGCCGAAATGGCGGGCCCCGATGCAGATCGAGACATTGACGATGTTGGGCCCGGGCAGGGCCTGGCAGCGCGACACGATGTCGGTGAACTCATCCATCGTCAGCCAGCGATAGCTGTCGACCAGGGTATGCCGGGCCACCGGCAGTACGCCGCCGAACCCCTGCAGGCCAAGCTTCATGAAGGCGTAGAACAGTTCCCCCGGGGAACGCGGCACGTTGACCGCGGTTGCGCCGCTCATTGTTGCGCCACTCACTTCTTCCTCGCCCGCGGGTGGGCCATGTCGTAGACCTTGGCCAGCGCCTGGAAATCCAGGTGGGTGTAGATCTGCGTGGTCGAAATGCTCGAGTGCCCGAGCATCTCCTGCACCGCACGCAGGTCCTGCGAGGATTGCAGCACATGGCTTGCGAAGGAGTGCCTCAGCATGTGCGGGTGGACATGGCCCTCGGCGCCGCGCGCCTGCGCCCACAGGTCGAGCCGCACGGCCAGCGTCGACGCCGAAATGCGCCGGCCGCGTGCGCCGACGAAAAGCGCCTTTTCACCCGGCTCCGCCAGTTGCGCGCGCACCGCGAGCCAGGCCGTCAGCGCCTCGCGCGCTTTCGCGCCCACGGGGACCGAGCGCGTCTTGCTGCCCTTGCCGGTCACGGTCACGAGGCCTTCGCCCAGGTCCAGCCGCCCGTCGCCCCAGTCGAGCGAAAGCAATTCCGCACGGCGCAATCCGGAGGAATACATCAACTCGAACATCGCGTGGTCGCGCAGGAGTTCGACGGCGCCTTCCGGCGCGGCCTCCATCAGGCGCTGTGCGGCCTCCACGGAGAGGGCCTTGGGCAAGGTGCGCGGGGATTTCGCCGCGCGCACGCCTTGGCAGGGGTTGGACGCAAACCCTTTCTGCCGCAC
>CAIVVS010000073.1 GCA_903909415.1 uncultured Pseudomonadota bacterium
GAATTCGTAGACATAGGTCTTGCCCGCGGGGATGGCCTTCTGCGTGAGGCCGCTCACGCCATCCATGCCATTGGGCAGGCGCTGGCCGTGCCAGTGGATGCTGGTGTGCTCGGGCAGGCGGTTGGTGACGAACAGGCGCACGCGGTCGCCTTCGACTACCTCGATGGTGGGGCCGGGCGACTGGCCGTTGTAACCCCACAGGTGGGCCTTGAAGCCGGGGGCCATCTCGCGCACCACGGGTTCGGCCACCAGGTGGAATTCCTTGACGCCCTGGTTCATGCGCCAGGGCAGGGTCCAGCCATTCAGGGTGACCACCGGGTTGTAGGGCTGGCCATTGGGTGGCGCCAGCGGTGGCATGGTGGCGGCGCTGGATTGCAGCACCGGCTCGGGCAGCGCCGCCATGGCGACGCGGCTGACTGAACTGAGGGTGCCGGCTGCAGCCACCGCCCCTAGTGTGGCGCCGGCGCCCTTGAAGAATTGCCTGCGTGAATGCATGTTCATGTCCTTCATGACCTAATGGGGGGCCGGCTGCGAGCCGCCGGCGGGCTGTGCCGCCGCCGGCAGGGACATGGCCTGGCCCGTTCCGGGTTTGCCCAGCAGGGCCATGTCGAGGTTGGCCTGGGCCAGCCAGAAATCGCGCAGGCTGTCGATGTAGCCGTTGATGCTGGCGATCTGCGAGCGGGCATCGGCCAGCAGTTCGAACACGCCGATCAGCATGCCGTTGTAGCGCAGCAGGTTTTCGTCGGAGATGCGCTTGGCCAGCGGCACGATCTCGTCGCGGTAGTGCTTTGCCTCGTCATGGCTGGCACGGTAGCTCTGGTAGGCCTCGCGCACTTCGGAGCGCGCATTCACGGCAGTCTGTGCCGCCTGTTGCAGCGACTGCATGTAGACGGCCTCGGCTTTTTTCAGGCGCGCGTCGCTGAAATCGAACAGTGGCAGCTCGAAGCGGATCTCGTAACCGCGCTGCACCGGGGCCTGGTTCGAGCTGTTGTGCACCACCCCCAGTTCCAGCACGTTGATGAAGCGGGTGGCGCGCGACAGGCCGAGGTTGCGCGCCGTCTGCTCGGCGGCCAGGCGCGCCGCCTTCACGTCCAGGCGCTGCGCCATGGCGAGACGCTCGGCATCGGGCAGTTCGCGCGCGGACGGCGGCAGGTCCGACAGGCGGCCGGGCAGGGTGAAGGCGGTCTGCCCGCCCCACAGGCCCATCAGGCGGGTGAGGCGCTCGCGCGTGGCGTTCTGCAGTCGGGTGGCGCGCGCCAGGTTGAGCGCGGCGTCGGCGTAGAAGCGTTGCTCGCGCGCCTGGTTCAATTTGTTCCAGTTGCCGGCGGCGGCCATGCGCCGGCCCAGCTCGGCGCCGGCCTCTGCAGCCTGTTGCACCTGGCGCAGGTAATGCAGCGACTCTTCGGCGGCGACCGCCTGTATCCAGGCCTTGCGCGTATCGCTGGCCAGGCTGATCACCTGCAGGCCGGCGTTGCTTCGGGTGCGCTCGAAGCGGCGCGACTCCACCTCGCGCGTGAGTGGCAGGGCCAGCAGCCGTGCCAGGTTGAAGTGCAGGCCATGTTCCAGTTCGACTTCATCGCCCTTGGTCAGCCGCCCGAAGCTGAAGCCCGGATTGGGCAGGCGGCCCGACTGCACCAGGTCCGCCTCGGAGATGCCCAGCTCGAAGAAGGCGGCCTGCAGGCCCTTGTTGTTGAGCAGGGCGATCTGCACGGCGGCATCTGCCGACAGGGGCTGCGCCAGCAGTTCGGCGACACGCCCCGCTGCGGCATCGGCATCCGC
>CAIVVS010000074.1 GCA_903909415.1 uncultured Pseudomonadota bacterium
GGCACGTGGCTCGCGCGCAGGCCGGTGACCGCCTGCAGGTAGGCAAACGACAAATGCGAGGGCAGGCCGTTGCCGGCCGAGCCGTAGTTGAGGTTGCGCGTCTTGGACAGCTCCACCAGCTCGCGCACCGATTTCACCGGCAGGTCCGGCGGCACCACCAGCATCTGGCCGAACTTGGCCAGCACCGACACCGGCACGAAATCCTTCTCCGGGTCGAAGGGCATGCTCGCGAACAGGCTGGGGTTGACCGTGAACGTGGTGTCGATGGACGAGAGCACGGTGTAGCCGTCGGCGGGCGCGCCCAGCACCGCGGTGCCGGCGATGTGGCCGCCCGCGCCGGGGCGGCTCTCCACCACCATCGGTTGCTTGAAGCGCTCCTCCATCTTGCTCGCCACCAGGCGCGTGAAGATGTCCAGCGGGCCGCCGGAGGTGGAGGTGGCGATCAGGCGCACCGGCTTGGAGGGGAAGGCCTGGGCGAGGGCATTCGGCATGGCCGCGAGCGAGAGCGCGGCGACGGCGAGCAGGGCGGGGATGGGATGCATGGGGTGGTCGCTCCTCAGACGGGAATGTGGGTGAACATGTCCAGCACGCGGGTGTCGGTCACCACGGTGCGGCGGGTGATGCGCCAGGCGCCATCGCGCAGCGCCAGCGCATCTTCGTAACGCCCGACCAGGTACAGCGAGGACACGCCGTCGGGCAGGGTGCGGAAGATCGAGAACGGGGAGACGGCCTGCGCGGTGGCGCCTTGGACTTCCACCACCGGCGCGCCGATCACATGGCGGCGCTGCGCGGTGTCGCGCACGTGCTGGGTGACTTCGGCCAGCGTCTTCTCCAGCTCGCCGCGCGTGGCCAGCCACCAGGTCATCCACTGGCGGATCTCGGTGCTGTAGGCGCGCAGCTCGTACACGCCGTCCTGGTCGAACAGGCTGAGCCAGCCGGTCAGATCGTCGCCGTCCAGCAGCAGGCCGGACCGCAGCACGACGGTGCGCACCGATTCGATTGCCTCGACACCCGAGCTCATGACGCCACCCCGGCCGCCACCTCGATGTCCGATGCAGCCCGGCCCATCAGCCGCGCCCATTCCTGGTAGTAGGCGCGCAGGTTGGCGTCGTCGGTGGGGTTCAGGTCTTCCTCGCGCGCGAGGATGCTGTGGCGCACGCCGTCGGCGCACATCGCGCGGTACTGCGACTCCACCGCGATCACGTCCTCGGGCAGGTTGCGCCCGGTCGGCCCCCAGAACAGGTTGTGGTGCTTGAGCCGGATCGCGCGCTGCTCCGGGCTGTCGCCCTTCACGCCCAGGCCGCGCCACTCCACCATGGTGACGCCCGCCTCCAGCGGCACCATGCGGTCCAGGCGCACGACGTTGGAGCGGATGTTGATCATCAGGTCCGGGAACAGGTTGATCACGCGCATTTCCGAGTCGCGCATGCCCGGCAGCGCGCCGCCGATGATGCCCTCGTAGCCGCCGCGGCTGTAGTCCACCGCGGCGACCTCGCCGTCGGTCCAGTAGCCGCTGTGGCCGTTGGGATGGATGCGCAGCTTCATCGGGCTGGTCTTGCCCATCACCCACGGCAGCGTCCTGCGGTTAGAGGCGTGCAGCATGCTGTGGTAGCGCTCGCTGTTGTTGTCCTGCCAGAGCTTCCAGTTGGTCTTGAGCACCGCCTTGTGGAAGTGGAACACCTCCATCGGCACGGTGCCTAGCTGCTCGAGGAAGCCGACGGTGATGTCGCCGAGGAACACGCGCAGTTCCGGCATCGCGTCGTCCAGGCAGGCGAACACCAGCCCGCCCAGCACCTCGCAGCGCACCGGGATGAGGCCGAGCTCGGACTTGTCCAGCTTCACCGGCTCGTAGCCCGCGGGCTTGGCCACCGAGCGCAGCCGTCCGTCCAGGCCGTAGTCCCAGTGGTGGTAGAAGCAGGTGAAGGACTCGGCGTGGCCCGAGTCCTCGCGCACCACTTCGGCGGCCCGGTGGCGGCAGATGTTGTAGAAGGCGCGCACCACCTGGTCCTCGCCGCGCACGATGACGATGGGCTTGCCCGCGATCTGCGTGCTGCGGTAGTCGCCCGGGCCGGCGACCTCGCTCTCGTGGCAGACGAACTGCCACACGCGGCCCAGCACCTTGTCGCGTTCCTCGGCGAACACCGCCGGGTCGGTGAAGATGCGGTTGTCGAGGTAGTGCGTGGCGGGCAGGTGCGGCGCGGCTTGCTTGGTCATGGTGTGCGGTCCGGCAGGGTGGGGAAGGGCGGCTGCATGAAATGTCCACACTAGCACGCGGCCTGCGGCGGCCCGATTGCAATGCATCAAGGGCGGCCGCGCGCTCAAGGATGTTTCTAAGTCACGCCGGGTGCGCTACCCTGCGGCTTCCTTGGAGGAGGAGTTGTCCATGAATTCGTCCCATCGTGCATCGACGTGGCGCGTCCTGCGCGCCGCCCTGTCCCTGGTCGCGCTCGGATGCGTGAGCACCGCGACCCTCGCGCAGTCGTTCCCGTCGCGCCCGGTGCGCTGGATCATTCCCTTCCCGCCGGGTGGCAGCGCGGACCTGGTGTCGCGCGCGGTGGCGCAGAAGCTCTCGGACTCGCTCGGCCAGCCGGTGGTGGTGGAGAACCGTCCCGGCGCCGGCGGCGCGATCGGGCTGGACGCCGTCGCCAAGGCCGCGCCCGACGGCCACACGCTGGGCCTGGGCGCGCCCGGTGCGGTGGTGGTGAACGTGCACATGAGCAAGCTGCCGTATGACCCGCTCAAGGATCTGTATCCGGTGTCGCGCCTGGCCATCGTGCCGGTGGTGCTCGCGGCCAATCCCTCGCAGCCCTATGCCAACCTGCGCGAGTTCATCGCATTCGCCAAGGCCAACCCGAAGAAGCTGAGCTTCGGCTCCACCGGCACCGGCAGCGTGCAGCACTTGGGCGGCGAGCTGCTCAAGGTGATGGCGGGCATCGACATGGTCCACGTGCCCTACAAGGGCAGCGCGCCGGCCGCGTCGGACCTCGCCGGTGGCCAGCTGCCGGTGGCGATGATCGACCTGACCTCGGCGCTGCCGCACATCCGCTCCGGGCGCATCCGCGCGCTGGCGGTGGCCGGCTCCACGCGCACCGTGACCGCGCCCGACATCGCGACCATGGCCGAGCAGGGCCTGACGGGCTACGACGCGGATGGCTGGCTGGGCATGTTCGGCCCGGCGAATATGCCGGCGGACGTGGTGGCCAAGCTCAATGCGGAGACGGCACGCGCGCTGCAGGCTGCCGACGTGCGCGAGCGCACGCTGAACTCCGGCGCCGAGCCCTCATCGTCGAGCGCCGAGGAGTTCGGTCGCTTCGTGCGCGCCGAGCATGCCAAGTGGGGCAAGCTGATCCGCGAGGCGGGGATCAAGGCAGAATAATGAATTAAATCAGCCAGTTATCGCATTTCTGACTGATTTTCGAGGCGCAAGCAAAGTCACTGGATTCCGGCTCGCCGCTATCGCGGCGTCCGGAATGACGGGCACCTTGTGGCAAGCACCGCGATCGATTGATCCACGGCCCCGTCATGACGGGGACCTTGTGGCCATCGCCGCGCTGCGCTGACCCGAAGTCCCGTCATTCCCGCGAAAGCGGGAATCCAGCGTCGTTCATCGCACAGGTCCAACAAAAGCCACTGGATTCCGGCTCGCCGCGTTCGCGGCGTCCGGAATGACGGAGCAGGGGGACGCACCGTGCGGCGTGCCACGCAGCCTTGTCATTCCCGCGAAAGCGGGAATCCAGTGTCGTTCATCGCACGGGTTCAACGAAAGCCACTGGATTCCGGCTCGCCGCTGTCGCGGCGTCCGGAATGACGGAGCAGTGGGATGCACCGTGCGGCGTGCCACGCAGCCCCGTCATTCCCGCGAAAGCGGGAATCCAGTGTCGTTCATCGCACGGGTCCAACGAAAGCCACTGGATTCCGGCTCGCCGCGTTCGCGGCGTCCGGAATGACGGAGCAGTGGGATGCACCGTGCGGCGTGCCACGCAGCCTTGTCATTCCCGCGAAAGCGGGAATCCAGTGTCGTTCGTCGCAAGGCTCCAACAACGCCACTGGATTCCGGCTCGCCGCATACGCGGCGTCCGGAATGACAACCGTGCTCAGTCCGCCTTGATGTTCGCGGCCTTCGCCACCGCGGTCCAGCGTTCAATGTCCGCGGCGATGATCTTGCCGAACTCTTCCGAGGTGTTGCCCACCGAGTCCACGCCCATGCCGGCCAGGCGCTCCTTGATCTCCGGCAGGAACACCACGCGGTTCACTTCCTGCTGCAGGCGACGCACGATGGGCATGGGCGTCGCGGCCGGGGCGACGAAGCCGGTCCAGATGGTGATCACCACGTCGTTGATGCCGGCCTCGGCCATGGTGGGCACGTTCGGCCAGCCCGGGTGCCGCGCCGGGCCAGTGACCGCCAGCGGGCGGATGGTGCCGCCCTTGATCGGGCCGGTGATGGGCGGCGGGTCGGAAATGGTCATGGTCACCTGGCCGCCGACCACCGCGTTCACCGAGTCGCCGCTGCCCTTGTAGGGGATGTAGGCGAACTTGGTGTTGGTGCGCTGGTTGAACAGCTCGGACGCCATCTGGAACGGCGCGGCGCTGGCCGCGTAGTTCACCTTGCCCGGGTTGGCGCGCGCGTACTCCACCAGCTCGCGCACCGACTTGATCGGCGAGCTCGCGGCCACGCCCAGGATCAGCGGGAAGTTGCCGATCATGGAGATCGGAACGAAGTCCTTCAGCGGCGAATACGGCAGCTTGGAATAGGTGGCCGGGTTGATGGTCATCGGGCCGCTCGGCCCCATCAGCAGCGTGTAGCCGTCGGGCGCGGCCTTGGCCGCGAGTTCGGCGGCGATGATGGACTGCGCGCCGGGCCGGTTCTCGATCACCACCGGCTGGCCCAGGCCCTTGCCCATCTCGCCCGCGACCACGCGCGCGATGATGTCGTTGCCGCCGCCGGCGGAGTAACCCACCAGGATGCGGATCGGCTTGTTCGGGAATTCCTGCGCGTGGGCGGTGCCGCCGAATGCCACGGCCAGCGCCGACGCGAGCAGCGTTGCGAGTTTCGTTTTCATGTGACCCCTCCTCCTAGAGAGGCCGCCATTATGTCGCAAGCCTCGCGGCTATCACGCACCGCTTGCGGTGCAGCGCCGCAAAGCCGGGGCCGACGTGCGACGGGCGCGGACCCTGCGGCCCGCGCCCGTCCTCGGCAGGACTGCTTTCAGCCGGCGCTTGTCCGACGCTTATCCCAGATTGAGCGGGATGAACAAGCGTCCCTCGCCCCGCTGCACCAGCAGCGCCACGCGCTTGCCCGCGCGCTGGGCGGCGTCGCGCAGTTCGGTGACGCTCTTCACCGTTTCACCGTTGAGCGACAGCACCACGTCGCCCGGCTGCAGGCCGGCGCGGGCGGCGGGGCCGGCCACGTCCTGCACCACCAGGCCCGCGGCGAGCCCGCTCTGGCTGCGCTCCTCGGGCGTCAGCGGCCGCACCGCCAGGCCCAGCTTGCCGCCGTCCACCGGCGCGCTCGCCGCGGCCTTCTCGGCCTTGTCCTTCATCTCGCCGTACTTCGCCTCCAGCGTCACCGGCTTGCCCGAGCGCATCACTTCGATGCGCGCGCTCGATCCGGGCGCGGCGTCGGCCACCACCGCGGGCAGATCGGCCGAGCGGTCGATCGCCTTGCCGTTCACGCTGAGGATCACGTCGCCCGAGCGCAGACCCGCCTTCGCCGCCGGCCCGCCGTCCTCCACCTGCGCCACCAGCGCGCCGGCCGGACGCGGCAGGCCGAAGGAATCGGCCAGCGCCTGGTTCACTTCCTGCACCGTCACGCCCAGTCGCGCGCGCGACACGAAGCCCTTGGCCTGCAGCTGGTCCTTGACCTTCAGCGCCATGTCGATCGGGATCGCGAACGACAGGCCCTGGTAGCCGCCGCTCTGCGAGTAGATCTGCGAGTTGATGCCCACCACCTCGCCCTTGAGGTTGAACAGCGGCCCGCCGGAGTTGCCCGGGTTCACCGCGACGTCGGTCTGTATGAAGGGCACCAGCGTCTCGTCGGGCAGCGAGCGGCCCTTGGCGCTGACGATGCCGGCGGTCACGCTGTTCTCGAAGCCGAACGGCGAGCCGATGGCCACCACCCATTCGCCGGTGCGGATCGCCGACGGGTCGCCCAGGCGCACCGTGGGCAGGCCGCTGGCCTCGATCTTGAGCACCGCGACGTCGGTGCGTGCGTCCGAACCGATCACCTTCGCGCGGAACTCGCGCCGGTCGGTGAGCTTGACCGTGACCTCGGTCGCATCGCGCACCACGTGGGCGTTGGTGAGGATCACGCCGTCGGCGGCCACCACGAAGCCCGAGCCCTGGCCCATCACCTGCTGGCCGTTGCGCGGCACCGGGGGCATGCCCTGGAAGCGGCGGAAGAACTCCAGCATCGGGTCGTTGGCGCCCTCGTTCGAGACCGCCTGCGCCTTGCGCGACACGCTGATGTTCACCACCGCCGGGCCGTAGCGGTCGACGATGGAGGCGAAGTCCGGCAGCGCCATCGCGGCCATGGCGGCGGCCGGGGTTGCGGTCGGGGTTGTGGTCGATGAGGCGGCCAGCGCGGAGGCAGGCTGCGCGGCGGCGTGCACGGGCGCGAGCGGCGAGGTGCCTTGCCAGGTGGCGCCGATGGCGAGCAGGGCGCCGGCCACGGCCAGCGCGGTGATCTTGCGTTCCAGTTGCATGACAGTCTCCTTGTGTGAGGGCGCGTGGCTCGGTGCCTTGTGGGCTGCGGCCTTTGCGCATGACTGCCATCTTGGGACGGCTTCCTTAAAGCTCCCTTAA
>CAIVVS010000075.1 GCA_903909415.1 uncultured Pseudomonadota bacterium
GCGCGCGCGCATGGCGGCGCTGCGCTGGCAGGCGATGGGCGACGGCCTGCTGGATGCGCTGCTGCCGCTGCGCAACGAACGCATGAAGGACGCGACGATGCGCAACCCGGCCATCATCGCCGCGCTGGAAACCAAGGTGCGCGCGACGCTGGATGCGATGGACAAGGAAGCCGGGGCGCTCGCGGCCGCGCCATTCTCGATAGGCCAGATCGCCGTCGGCGGGTCGCTGTGCTACGTGGATTTCCGCTTCGCGGAAATGGCCTGGCGCACGACGCGGCCAGCGCTGGCAACCTGGCACGCCACATTCTGCGAGCGGCCCTCGGTGAGCGGCACGCATTACGTCGAAGGCTGAGGTTTCGTTGTTGAATGCCCGCTGAGGAGCGGGAAGCCGATTTCGAGGAGGAAACACCATGACATTCCGCATGACCACCCTGGCGATCGCCGCCTTGGCCACAGTCGGCGCCGCCGTTCCCGCCATCGCCCAAGCCCAGGCCTTTCCCAACCGCGCGATGCGCATGATCGTGCCCTTCCCGCCCGGCGGCCCGGCCGACCTCGCGGCGCGCGCGCTGGCGCCGGCGATGCAGTCGCGCCTCGGCCAGCCGGTGGTGGTGGAGAACCGCGCCGGCGCGGGCGGCACGCTGGGCGTGGGCCTGGTCGCCAAGGCCGAGCCCGACGGCTACAGCATGGTGCTGAGCGGCCCCGGCGCGCTGGTGGCCGCGCCCTTCATGATGGCGAACTTCCCCTATGACGTGATGAAGGAGCTCGCGCCGGTCACGCTGGTGATCCGCGTGCCCGCCGCCATCGTCACCGGCAAGGCCAGCGGCCTGGCGACGGTGAAGCAGCTGGTCGACTATGCCAAGGCCAACCCGGGCAAGATCAGCTTCGCTTCGGCCGGCCAGGGCACGCTCAGCCACCTGGTGGGCGAGCTGCTGAAGCTGGAGGCCGGCATCAACATGGTGCACGTGCCGTACAAGGGCGCGGCCCCGGCCACCACTGACCTGATCGCGGGCACGGTGCAGCTGATGTTCCCGGACCTGCCGCCGGCGCTGCCGCAGGTGCAGGCCGGCAAGCTGGTGGCGATCGCGGTGACCTCGCCGCAGCGCGCCGCCACGCTGCCATCGGTGCCCACCACCACCGAGTCCGGCTATCCCGGCGTGGTGCTGGAGTCGCAGTACGGCCTGCTCACCACCGGCGGGGTGCCGGCCGCGGCGCTGCGCACGCTGAACACCGCCGCCACCGAGGGCCTGCGCCAGGCCGACGTGGTCGGGCAGCTCGACAAGCTCGGCGCCACCGCCTCGCCGACCACGCCGGACGAGTACCGCCAGCTGATCGCCACCGAGCGCACGCGCTGGGAGCGGGTGATCAAGGCGACCGGCACGAAGATGGAGTGAAGGCGTTGGCCGGTCAAACCGCCGGACAGACCCTGGCGCAGAAGATCCTCGCGCGCGCCGCCGGACGCGCGCGCGTGGAGCCGGGGGAGTACCTCACGGTCACGCCGGACTACACCGCCTGCCAGGAGATCGCCTGGCCGATACGCCGCAAGTACATGGACGACGTGGGCGTGGACACCGTGGCGCGCCCGGACAAGCTGATCATGGTGGTGGACCACACCACCTCGGCTGCCAAGGGCTCGTCCTACCACCGCACGCACGGCGAGATGGCGGCCTATGCGGCTAGGAACGGTGTCGAGAATTTTTTCGGTGCAGGCACCGGCCTGCGGCACCTGGTGCTGGTCGAGCGCGGCTTCGCGCGGCCCGGCCTGGTGGTGTTCTCGGACGAGGCCAACGTGTCGTCCATCGGCGCGGTGGGCGCGCTGAACGTGCCGGTGTCCTGGGAAGTCGCGGTGACGACCATAGGCGACTCGAACTGGACGCAGGTGCCGGAGTCGGCGCGCATCCACCTGTCCGGCCGGGTCGCCCGCGGCGTGCAGGTGCGCGACCTGGTGCAGGCGATCAACCGCGACCACACCACCTCGGGCGACCTGGCGCAGTGCTGCATCGAGTACGCCGGACCGGGCATCGCCGCGCTCAGCCTGGATGACAGGCAGGCGCTGTGCGCAGCCGCGTACCACACGGGCGCGGACACGGCGCTGATGCCATTGGATGAACTGGCGATTGCCTACGTGGAAGCGCGCGCCGCCGGCCGGCCCTGGCATCGCGATGCGAGTGATGCCGATGCCACGTACAGCTTCGAGGCCGGCTACGACCTGTCGGCGCTGGAGCCGTACGTCACCCTGCCGCCCAGCATGGAGCGCGTGGTGCCGGTGCGCGAGGCGGCGGGCCTGCGCATCGACCAGGCCGCCATCGGTTCCTGTGCCGCCAACCGGCTGGACGACCTGCGCGCGGCGGCCGAGGTGCTGCGCGGCAGGAAGATCGCACGCCACGTGACCCTGTACATCACGCCCGGCAGCCGCGAGGTGCATGCGGCGGCGGCGCGCGAGGGCCTGCTGGAGGTGTTCATGGACGCGGGCGCCACGGTGCTCGCGCCGGGCTGCAGCACCTGCTGGGGCTACGAGGGCGCGCTGGCCGATGGCGAGGTGTCCATCACCACGCACCAGCACAACTACGCCGGGCGCAATGGCAGCACCAGCGCGCTGGTGCACCTGGCCAGCCCCTACGTGGTCGCGGCCTCGGCGGTGGCGGGCGAGATCGCCGACCCACGTCCCATGCTGGCCTCAACGGCATGAGCGCCACGGTCGAAGGCCGCGCCTGGAAGCTGGGCGACAACGTCAGCGGCGACGACGGCATCATCCAGTTCTCGCAGGTGCCGGACCTGGGGCGCTTCGACGTGCCGGTGCTGAAGGCGATGTGCTTCGCCACTGTGCGCCCGGAGTTCCCGGCGCAGGTGAGGCCCGGCGACATCGTGGTCGCGGGGCGCAACTTCGCGATCCAGAACCACATGCACGCCAGCGTCGCGCTCAAGGAGAGCGGCATACGCTGCATCGCGGTCGAGTCCTGCGACACCGGCTTCCTGCGCAAGTCGCTGAACATCGGCCTGCCGGTGATCGTGGCCAAGGGCGTGACGCGCATGGTGGAGGACGGGCAGCGCCTGTCCGTGGACCTGGCCGGCGGCGCGCTCCGCAACCTGGACACCGGCGCGACCCTGGCGACGCGGCCGTTCTCGGAACAGATACTGGCGATCTGGCGCGCCGGCAGCCTGGTGGCCTATACGCGGGCGCAACTGGCTGCGCAGACCTAGCGCGCCTCTTGGTCGAACCTGGTCGAACCTGGTCGAACCTGGTCGAACCTACAGCGGCACGACGAGCAGGGTATCGATCACCTCGCTGTCGCACACCACCACCCGCTCCTCGATTTCCAGAACGCCGTCCACCGAGCGCAGCACATCGAGGTAGCGGCCAGTCACGAACAGGGTGCTCGCGCCCTCGCGCATGATGCGGAACACCGCGAAGGGCGTTTCCGCGCTGCTCACGTTGCCGTCGTGCTTGAGGATCACGGGCATGCCCATCAGGTGCCGGTAGCGGTGGCGCTCGAAGATATTGGCGCGGCGCAGCGCGGTGATGCGGTCCATGAGCATGCCGCGGCCCTCCGCATAGATCAGGCCCAGGTCCAGGCCGCGGGCATGGTTGGCCTCCGTCGTCACGCGGTAGCGGCCTTCCTCGGCGAACAGCTGCGGCCATTCCTCCAGCCGGTCCGAGTCGATGCAGCGCGCGTAGGTCGCGTTGAACATCGCCACCTGCACCAGCCGCTCTGCCAGGGCCATCGGCTTGAACGGGGGATTCACAGCGACACCATGCGGCGCCAGGCCTGCCAGAAGCCGCGTACCGAGGCCTCGGTCGCGCGCGTCCCGGTGGACGCGGTGCTCGCACCGCCCATCTCGACCACGCCCGCGCCGTCCGGCGCGGTGGCGATCGCGCGCTGCACGAAGCCGCCGATGGCGCCGTCCTCCAGCGAGACGAATCCGGCCGGTCCGATCATGTTGGCCTGCAGCTTGCGCCGGCGCTTCATCTCCGGCGTGTCGTCGGCGAAGCCGAGGAAGGTCCAGACCAGGTGGGTCAGGTGCTGGCCGCGCGGCAGCACCTGGCGCACGGCGATGGTGTTCTGCACCTGCTGCAGCACCGTGCCGGGGAAGATCGAAAGGATCTGGGTCATGATGCCGTCGCCGTACTCGTCGCTCACGTCCAGCATGCGCCCGTCCTGCAGCCGGTAGCCGCTGGACGAACGCAGGCCCTCGGCGTTGTATTCGGCATTGTTGTCGACGTCGGTCTTGTTGGCCTTGTCGAAGTACGAATAGCTCACGTGGTGGCCGCCGTCGGGGGACACGATCAGCCCGCCCGGCTGGGTGAGCCGGTTCAGCTGGAAGGTGGTGAGGAACAGGTGCAGCAGGCTCGCGTGGTAGGAGTCCTTGACGTTCTCGAAGTACAGCTTCCAGTTGTTGGGCAGCGCCTGGGTGACGCGCCCGGTGATGACCACGGGCTTGTGCAGCACGCGGCGCACGCGCGCCAGCACTTCCTCGCCGAGGTAGTCCTCGATGGCCGGCGTGGCCTCGCTGAAGGTGCCGAACACCATGCCGCAGAGCACGGTGGTGCGCAGCTTGCGCGGCCCGTGCGCCGCCATGTCGAAGCCCTCGGGCATGCCGCCCTGGCCGCGCACGCCGCGCTGGAAGGCGATGCTCTTCAGGTTGCCGGCGAGGTCATAGGTCCAGTTGTGGTACGCACAGGTCAGCCGGCCGTCATCGCCGGCGCGCCCGGTGCTGTCCAGGCAGATCAGCGCGCCGCGGTGCGCGCAGCGGTTCTCGAAGGCGCGCAGTTCGCCACCTGCGTCGCGCGTGACCACCACCGGCATCTCGCCGACGAAGGTGGTGAGCCAGTCACCGGGCGCCGCCAGCTCGATGTCCATGCACAGGTAGTTCCAGGCCGGGCCCTCGAAGATGCGCTCCTGCTCGCGCCGCCGGACCGACTCGTCCTGGTACACCCAGTAGGGCACGCGGGTGAGTTCGCCCTCGGGCCAGAGCTTGCTGTCCATTACCAGATCCTTCCGCCTCCCGGACCCCGCCTAGTCCGCCCGCACACCGGCGTCGATGATCACCTTGCTCCAGCGCGCGCGTTCCTCGGCGATGAACTTCGCGGTCTCGGCGGGGGTCGCGCCGACGGTGTCCGCGCCGAGTTCGGCGTATTTCTTCGCGACATCGGGGAGCTTGAGCGCGTCGGCGGTGGCGCGGCTGATCTGCTGGGCGATCGCGTCCGGCAGGCCCTCCGGCCCGGTGATCACGTTCCACGAGCTGGAGAAGAAACCCGGGACGCCGGCCTCGTTCAGCGAGGGGATGTCCGGCAGCACCGGCATGCGCTGCAGGCTGGCCACCGCGAGGATGCGCAGCTTGCCGGCGCGGTGCTGGACCATGGACGAGCTGATGTTGTCGAAGAACAGGTCCACCTGACCGCCCATCAGGTCGGTGAGCGCGGGCGCCGTGCCCTTGTAGGGGACGTGCACCATCTTCGCGTTGGCCATCTTCTCGAACATGGCGGCGGTCAGGTGCGAGGTGGAGCCGTTGCCCTGCGAGGCGTAGGTCACCTTGCCCGGTTGCGAGCGCGCGAGCTCGGCCAGTTCCTGCACCGTGCGCGCCGGCAGCGTGTTGCGCACCGCCAGCACCGAGATGGTGGTGCCGAGCAGGGAGATCGGCACGAAGCGGGTCGGATCGTAGGACAGCTTGCGGAACAGGTAGGCGTTGGCCGCGACCGGGCCCACCGGGCTGCTCATCAGCGTGTAGCCGTCGGCGGGCGAGCGCGACATCACC
>CAIVVS010000076.1 GCA_903909415.1 uncultured Pseudomonadota bacterium
GCCGAGTTCGGCGTATTTCTTCGCGACATCGGGGAGCTTGAGCGCGTCGGCGGTGGCGCGGCTGATCTGCTGGGCGATCGCGTCCGGCAGGCCCTCCGGCCCGGTGATCACGTTCCACGAGCTGGAGAAGAAACCCGGGAAGCCGGCCTCGTTCAGCGAGGGGATGTCCGGCAGCACCGGCATGCGCTGCAGGCTGGCCACCGCGAGGATGCGCAGCTTGCCGGCGCGGTGCTGGACCATGGACGAGCTGATGTTGTCGAAGAACAGGTCCACCTGCCCGCCCATCAGGTCGGTGAGCGCGGGCGCCGTGCCCTTGTAGGGGACGTGCACCATCTTCGCGTTGGCCATCTTCTCGAACATGGCGGCGGTCAGGTGCGAGGTGGACCCGTTGCCCTGCGAGGCGTAGGTCACCTTGCCCGGTTGCGAACGCGCCAGCTCGGCCAGTTCCTGCACCGTGCGCGCCGGCAGCGTGTTGCGCACCGCGAGCACCGAGATGGTGGTGCCCAGCAGGGAGATCGGCACGAAGCGGGTCGGGTCGTAGGACAGCTTGCGGAACAGGTAGGCGTTGGCCGCGACCGGGCCCACCGGGCTGCTCATCAGCGTGTAGCCGTCGGCGGGCGAGCGCGACATCACCTCGGCGCCGATGTTGCCGCCGGCACCGGGACGGTTCTCGACGATCACCGGCTGGTTCCAGCGCGCGGACAGCTTCTCGGCCACGATGCGCGGCATCGCGTCGGCGGTGCCGCCGGCGGGGAAGCCGACGATGATCTTCACCGGGCGGGTGGGGAACTCCTGGGCGTGGGACAGGGCCCAGGGCGCGGCGAGCAGCAAGCTGCCCAGGGCGATGCGGATTCCAGCGGTCATGGGGCTCTCCGGGTGTGTGGCATGTGTGGCGGGTGTGATTGCGGGGTGCACGAACCTGCGCGCGCGAACCTGCGCCGGTGGATCAGCGCGGGCCGAATCGCGAGCGGCCGTCCTGCTGCCAGCTGGGCTGCGCGTCCGGCGCGGGCGTGCCGTCCAGCGCGGTGCTGCCGGGCCAGGCGACGTCGCTGATGTCGAACACCACGTCGTCCGGGCTGCGGAACTTGATCTCGTACTGCGCGCCGGGCGGGATCTGGTCCTCGCCGACGATGCAGGGCGTGCCCAGCGCGGTGATGCGCGCGGCCTCGGCGGCGACGTCCTCCACCACCAGGCCCATGTGGTGGAAGCCGACGTAGCCCGCGCCCTTGCCGACCTGGTCGGTGGCGAACTTCAGCAGGCTCACGTTCACAGAACCGTCGGACAGCACCACGCCCACCGGGTTGGCGGCATCGCGCCCCATGCGGCCCACCTCGCGCCAGCCGAACGCGGCCTTGTAGTACTCGGCCGACTTCACCGGGTCGCTGGTGCCTATCGCGATGTGGCGGATCTTGTGCATGGCCTGCTCCCGCGGCATTTCATCCATCTGGCACCGTCATTCCCGCGAAAGCGGGAATCCAGCGACGTTCGGTGGCACCAAAGACACTGGATTCCGGCTCGCCCGCGTTGCGGGCGTCCGGAATGACCATATTGGACTACTCCACCTTGATCTTGGCCGCCTTCACCAGGTTCACGTACATCTCGCGCTCCTTGGCGAAGAACTCGACGAAGGCCTCGGGCGTGCCGCCGGCCGGGGCCTGCACCACCACGCCGATGGGGTTGAGGAACTTCTCGGCGATGGCGGGATCGCCGAAGAAGGCCTTGGGCACCTCGGCGTTGATCCGGCGCACGATCTCCTTGGACGTCCCGGTGGGCGCATAGGCGCCGAACCAGGTGACCACCGCGACGTCCAGGCCGGACTCGGCCATGGTGGGCACGTCCGGCAGCAGCGGGTGGCGGCGCTGGGTGTTGATCGCCAGCGCCTTCATCTTCCCGGCGCGGATCTGGCTGAGCGTCAGCCCCGCCGAGTAGACGATGAGCTGCACCTCGCCGGAGATCACCGCCTGGAAGGCCGGCGCGGCGGACTTGTAGGGCACGTTGTAGAAGTCGATGCCGCGCACGTTGCGCAGCCACTCCATGTACAGGATGGCGCTGGACGCCGCGCCGTAGGACGCCCAGGTGATCTTGTTCGGGTTGGCCTTGGCATGGACCAGCAGTTCGGCGAGGTTGTTGGCCGGCACCGACGGGTGCGCGCCGATGGTGGCGGCCAGCATGCCCAGGTGCGCGATCGGCTCCAGGTCCTTGGCGGGGTCGAAGGGCATCTTGGCGCGCACCGCCGGGTTGGTGGCGACGACGAA
>CAIVVS010000077.1 GCA_903909415.1 uncultured Pseudomonadota bacterium
CGGCCGGCGGTGGCGCTTCCTGCGCTGGTGGCTCCGGGGGCGGCGGCGGAACAACTACAGGTTGCGCCGGTGGTTGTTGAGGCGGCTGTTGCTGAGGCTCTGGCGGCAACGGCGGCGCAGGCCGTGCACCCGCCGGCCCTACTGGCGACACAGCGCCGGCCGGAACCTGCGGCACACCGGGCGCGATCGGGGTCGGGATGAAATTGCGCGGTTGCCCGGCTGCGCCGGTGTCGGGCTGGACCTCTACCGCGCCCGCGGCAATAAACTTCCAGTCCGCATAGCGCTTGGCCCCGCGGAAGGCCTCGTAGTGCTTCGGGAAGCCGGCAGCCTTCAGGGGCGCGCGCGCGGAGTTCGAGTGCACGCCGATCACCTGCCCACCCGTGCCGAGGATCGGGACCCACGTGCCGACCAGCGTGATGGAGGCAGCCTCGTCGGGTTCGTGCATCGGGTCGCGATAGATCTTGCGCAGATACCGCTGGAGCGAAGGCTGGTTCGGATCGCGCAACAGCCAGTCGAGCTGCTTCGGGTAGGGGTACAGGCCGCCGGTGTTCTTCGAGTGATAGGTTTCCAGCGCGCGCTTGATCTCGTCCCCGGCAAACAGCAGCTCGAGCTCCTTGTCGCGGCGCAGGTCGTTGGTGAGCAGCGACGCGCCCGCCGACACCACCAGCGCGGCGGTGGCGATCGCGAGCAGCAACCCGAAGTAGGTGAAGCCGGCCTCCCGCCGGGCGTTACCAGTCTTCATACTTCGGTCCGCTGCGCGGCGCGCCCGGTGCGCCGCTGCGCACATCCTTGATGCCGTTATCCGTGCCGTCGGACTGCTTGACCGGCAGCCACGTCGCTGCGTCCTGCGTGATCGGGTCCAACGGGATCTCGCGCAGGTACTTGTTCTTCACCAGGTCCTCCAGCGCCACGGGCCAGCGGCCGGTGTCCTGGTGGTACTGGTCGATGGATTCGCGCATGACCTTGAGGTTGGAACGCAGCGCGGTCTCGCGACTTTTCTCCAGGCTGTTGAAGTAGCGCGGCGCGGCGATCGAGGCGAGCGTGGCGATGATGGCCATCACCACCAGCAGTTCGATGAGCGTGAAGCCGGCGACCGAGCACACCCGTCGCCACGCGCTGCGCCTACCACTCACGGTATGGCGCCCCGTTGAGGCCCTTCACCTTGGACAGCGAATAGACGTCGTACACGTCGGCGCCCTCCTTCGGGTCGTCGGGCGGGCTCGCGTAGCTGCGCTTGCCCCAGGTCTGCGCCGGGGACAGGCTCGTGTCCAGGTTCATCGGGTCGCGCGGGATGCGGCGCAGGAAGTAGATCTTCTGCCGGTCGGCGCTGGCGGGGTTGTCCACGCCGACCGCGAGTTCGTCGAGCGTCTTGGGAAACCCGCTCTCGCCCACGGAGACCTTCATCCGGCCCTCCTCGGCCGCGCGCTTGTAGGCGTCGAGCGCCCCGCGGATTTCGCGCAGCGCGCTGCGCAACTCACGCTCGGACTGGCGCTTCACCACCATCTCCTTCAGCGGCACTGCCATGGCCGTGAGCACCCCCGCGATCGCGACGGTGATCATCAGTTCCACCAGCGTGAAGCCGCGGACGCGCTTCATCATTTCGTCCCGGCGGCGCCTGCGATACGGATTTGCAGGGGACCGCTGCCGCGCACCGGGAGCGAACCGCCACCGGTGCGGCCGGGCACGGCCGAAGTCACGAACACCTGGGTAAAGCCCTCTTTTGCCGCTGCGCGCAGCGTGACGGCCAGCAGCGTGCCGCCGCCCGTCGCGCCGGTCGGTGCGCTGCGGCGGATGCCGGCGTTCACGCGGCCGGAGGCGAGATTGGAGCGATCCTCGAACACCGTCTGGGCGCCCGCGCCGCGCAGCCAGTCGCCTTCCGCGACGCGGACCACGGTCACCATCGACGGGTCGAAGAGCAATTGCAGCTCGGCCGACGACAGCGGCACGCCGCTCGCGCCTTCGACGAGGACGAGGAACTCCTCGCCGGGCTTCACCTGCGACGGGCCTTTCCAGGTCAGCTCGAAGGCCTCCCCGCCCGCCGTCGCGGCGGGTGGTGCAACAGCGGCCGCGAGGGCTGCAGCCGATGCCGCGGACGGCGCGGCGGCGGGCACGGGGGCGGCGGGCGCACCACGCGACACGTTGGCCACCGGGGTCTGTGCCGCCGGCTTGGGCGGCGCCTCCGGGAGGTTGAGCTGCGGCTTGGCGGAACGGAAGCTTGCCTCCGTGCCCGACCACAAGGCCGCCACGTTCATCGCGGGGCGCGCGATGTTGCGCACCACGCGCGGCGTGATCGACAGCACGATTTCCGTCTTCTGGCCGTCGGTGCGCGTGTTGGAGAACAAGCGCCCGAGCATCGGGATGTCGCCCAGGCCGGGGATGCGCGAGGCGCGCTCGATCTCGTCGTCCTGGATGAGGCCCATCAGTGTCTGGGTCTCGCCGTCCCTCAGCTGCAGCACCGTGGCGGCGTTGCGCGTGCCGACCCGGAAGGCGATCGTGCCGTTCTTGCTCGTCACCTGGTCGCCGAGGGTGCTCACCTCGAGGCTCATCTTGATCATCACGCTGCCGTCCATGTGGATGTTCGGCTCGACCTCGAGCTTGAGGCCCACGTCCAGGTACTGGATGGTGTCGGTGATCACCGGCGCGGACACGTTCGGGGTCACCACCGAGGAGATCACCGGGATGCGGTTGCCGATCAGGATCCTGGCCTTCTCGCGGTTGCGCACCCGGATGCGCGGGTTGGACAGCAGGTTGCTGTCGCCCTTCTCGCTCTGCAGGTTGAGGGTCGACGGGCCGGACAGGGGCGGGCCGAACACGCCGCGCGAATTGAACTGCCACTGGGTGGGGAACTGCACGCCGAGCTGCGTCAGCCGCGAGCGCAGGATCTCCATCACCTCGACCTCGAGGACCACCTCGGGCTCGGCCTGGTCCTGCACCGCGATCAGGTTCTCCGCCAGGCGGATCACGTCCGGCGTGTCGCGGATCACCAGCAGGTTCAGCTTCTCGTCGATGAACGTGTCCTTGGTCTTCAGCATCGTCTTGATGAGGTTCTGGGTCTGCTTCACGTCCGCGTTCTCGAGGTAGAAGCTGCGGATCACCAGGTCCTGGTACTCGCGGATCTTCGCCGGCGTGCCGGGGAAGATCAGCAGCGTGTTCTCGTTCAGCACCTTGCCCGCGAGCTGGTTGGGGTCGAGCAGCAGGTCGACGGCGTTCTCGATGAGCACGTCCTTCACCGAGATGCTCACGCGGATATCGGGGCGCACGTCCTTGTCGAAGATGAAGTTCAGGCCGCTCGCCTTGGACAGCGCGTCGAACACCTGGCGCAGCGACGCGTCGCGGAACTCGAGGCTGATCGGCTGGGTGAAGCGCGACTTCAGCAGCGGGGCCGAAATGATCTGGCGGAAGCGCCGCTGCTGGATGTCGCGCCGCGCCTCACGGGCCGACTCCAGGCCGGGATTCTCGGCAAGCACCTTGTGCAGCAGGTCGAGCGCCGTTTCCACCTTGCCCGCGGCGTCGGCGGCGATCGCCTTCTGGACGTCGTCGCGGTGGCGGCGGAACGTGGCCACCGCCTCGAGGCCGGCGCGGGCACGCGGGTTGGACGGGTACATCGCCAGTGCGCGCTGGTAGCCCTGCTCCGCCTCGATCTCGCGGCCGGCGAGCAGGTCGACATCGGCGGCGGTGAGCACCTCGAAGAGGGCCCGCTCGCTGCGCTCGGCGAGGCCGGTCTTGTGGCGGAAGTCGCGCGGGTCGGTCTTCACGGCCTCGCGCATCTTGTCGAGGCCTTCCTCGTAGCGCCCTTCGCCGAAGAGCGCACGCCCGTCGATGGTGAGCCGCTCGGCCGCGCACCCCGCGAGCACAAGCATGGCCATGACCACGAGCGGGACGACCCTGGGGGGAATTTCAGCTTGGAAATCATTGTGCCACTCCGAAATGCAGACTCTGCCGCTCTCGCAGCGGCAGGAACGTGAACTGGAGCGCGCCGCCCTCGGCGCTGTCCAGGCGATAGGTGTTGTCGATGGTGTCGCCCACCGACACCGAAAGGGTCGACGTCCCGCGCAGCAGGAAGTACGTGACGGCGCCGTTGCCATCGTTGATCTGGCCCATGTAGCGGAAGGGCAGCGGCGGCGCGCGCGGCGGCTGGGGCGGCGCGGGCGGCGGCGGGGGCGGCGGCGGCGGGACGACCAGCCAGCTCTTCGGGCCGAACGCTTCGGCCGCATCCACCGGCTCGCCGAGGTCGCGGGGACGCTCGAGGAGGTCGATGCGCACGCTGCCGGGCGGCAGCGCACGCGCCGGCGGCGTCGCCGGCGCTGGGGACGGCGCGGGCGCCTGCGCGTGGGCGGAAGCGACCAGCGATCCCAGCGCAAGGTCCAGCCTCAATTTGATGGTGGGATGCGCAGACTTGTCCGCACCCGCTTTCGCCTTGGTCGCCGCAGGCGCAGTCGTGGCGAGCTTCGGCGCCACGCGCAGCACGAGCGCCGGCGCGACGGCCGCTGCAGTGGCCGGGAGCGCGGGAGAGTCCTCGCGCAGCCCCTCGAACCCGATCACGAACAAGGTTGCGACCACCCCCGACAGGGCCAGGGTTCGCCTCATCGCGCCCCCCGGTGGTAGAGGCTCAGGCGGATCTGCGCTTCAAGGACTTCGTCACCGACGTTCTGGCGCTGCAGGCTGATGCCGTCGAGC
>CAIVVS010000078.1 GCA_903909415.1 uncultured Pseudomonadota bacterium
ACCGCAAGCACCGCCGAGGCGGCGATGGCGGCATCCACGATGCTGCCGCCGCGCGACATCGCCTCGCGGGCCGCGTCGCTCGCCAGCGGATGGCCGGTGACGGCCATCCAGCGCCGGCCGCGCAGCGTCCTGTCCGTGCCTTCAGCGCTGGTCGTTCCTTCGTTCATGTGTCGAATCCCCGTCCCACCTCGCGCACCGCCTGTCGCAGGAAGCGGTGGGTCGGGTCGCGGTGGGTGCGCTCGTGCCAGATCATCAGGATGTTCGGGTCGGCGAAGGCCAGCGGCGCGCGCATTACCTGCAACGACAGCATGCCGGCGAATTCGCGCGCGATGCGCTCGGGGACGGTGGCGATCATGTCGGTGCCGGCCACCACCGCGATGGACACCAGCAGGTCGGGCACGCGCACGCCCACCTTGCGCTGCACGCGCCGGCGCCGCAGGCTGCGCTCCACCGTCGCCTCGATGGTGGACACCGGGTTCGGCCCCGCGCCCAGCACCACGTGCGGGATGTCCAGGTAGTCCTCGATGGGCATGCGGCCCTTGATGCGCGGATGGCCGCGGCGCGCGATCGCAACCAGCGGCAGGCGGAACAGCGCCTGCGCATGCAGGCCGGGCGCGACGCTGGGCGGGTAGCCGATCACCATGTCGCACTCGCTGGACTCCAGCATCTCGCGGGTGCGCCGCACGTCGCCGGGCTGCACCAGCACGCGCACGTTGGGCGCCTTCTTCTCCAGGCTGCGCACCAGGCGCGGGAGCAGCGAGAAGGCCAGCGACGAGAGCGCGACGATGCGCAGGTCCACCGCGGCGCCCTTGGGGTCGCTGCGCGGCGGGCCGCCCAGCGCGTCCTCCACCAGGCGCAGCGCCTCGCGCGCCTGGGCCGCGGCGTGCAGCGCGCGCGGCGTCGGGGTCATGCCGCCGCGGGTGCGCACCAGCAGCGGGTCGCCGAAAGCCAGGCGCAGCCGCGCCAGCACCGCGCTCATCGCCGGCTGGCCGATGCCCATGCGCGCCGCGGCGCGCGACACGTGCGCTTCGGCGACCAGCGCGTCCAGGCAGGCCAGCTGGTGCATGTCCAGGGGCTTCATGCCGGGATTGTAGTGCCGTCGGGCCGTGCCGGACATGGCATTGGCTGATAATGCTTATCAGGAATTCCATATGGTGGCGCCCCATCCTCCGGGTTAGAGTGTCCCTGCAGTTCTCCCGAACCGTCACTGCCAACCGACACCCCCTCCCGTGGATTCGCACAACCAGCCTTCTCCCCAAGCCGACCATGTCCTGGGCCCCGGACGGGGCTGGGACCGGCTCGCCGACCCCTTGCTGATCGGCGCGGGTGTGCTGCGCCGCGAGGACCTGCGCCTGCTGCGCGGGCAGGGGCGCTTCCTCGCCGACGTGCAGCTGCCGGGCATGCGCGAACTGGCCTTCGTGCGCTCGCCGGTGGCGCATGGGGTGCTGAAGTCGGTAGCCGCGCCCGAGGGCATCGCGCCGGGTTGTTTCTGGACCGCCGACAGCCTGCGCGGCATCGCCGCGCCCATGGTGGCCGGGCTGCTGCGCGATGCCTTCCGTCGCGCGCCCTATCCGGCGCTGGCCGAGGGCCGGGTGCGCTTCGCCGGCGAGGCCATCGCCGCGGTGATCGCCGGCTCGCGCGCCGAGGCGGAAGACCTGGCCGAGGCGGCAAGCGTGGACATCGATCCGCTGCCGGCGCTGTCCGATGCGATGGACGCGCTCGCGCCCGGCGCGACCCGGCTGCACGAGGCCTGGGCCGACAACAACTACCTGCTGGTCGAGCGCGCCACCCCCGGCTACGACGAGGCGGTGGCCGGCGCCGACGTGCACGTGACCCGCCACTACCGCATGGCGCGCGCCGGCCCGATGCCGATCGAGACGCGCGGCTGCGTGGCCTGGTTCGACCGGCGCAACGACCAGATCGTGCTCTGGACCTCCACCCAGCGCCCACACCTGATCCGCAGCTTCCTCGCCCAGCACCTGGGCTTCGACGAGAACCGCGTGCGGGTGATCGTGCCCGACGTGGGCGGGGCCTTCGGGGTGAAGACCAACTTCTACCCGGAGGAGCTGGCGGTCGCGGCCATCGCGACGCAGCTGGACCATCCGGTGCGCTGGATCGAGACCCGCTCCGAACACATGCTCACCGCCTGCCATGCGCGCGAGCAGATCCAGACCATCACGGCGCATGCGATGCGCGACGGCACGCTGGTGGCGCTGGAGGCGGACATCGTCGGCGACGGCGGCGCGTATTCCATGATCACCTCGACCAGCGCCATCGAGGCCAACATGGCGGTGAGTGTGCTGCTCGGCCCGTACCGGCTCAAGCACTACAAGTTCCGCGCGCGTTCGGCCGCGACCAACAAGACGCCGATGGGCCCGTACCGCGGCGTCGGGCGTCCCGGCGCGGTGTTCGCGATGGAGCGCACCATCGACGAGCTGGCGCTGGCGCTAGGCCTGCCGCCAAATGAAGTGCGCGCGAAGAACGTCATCACCCCGGCGGAGTTCCCTTACAAGACCGCCAGCGGCCTGACCTACGACACCGGCGACTACCCCTCGCTGATCCGGATGGCCGAGGCCGCGATGCGCGACCGTCCCGCGCCGCCGCTCGCGCCGGGCGAACGCGCCGGCATCGGCTATGCGATGTACGTGGAGCAGACCGCGCACGGCGCGGCCGAGTTCGTCGCGCGCGGCTCGCCGGTGCTGTACGGCTTCGAGTCGGCGCGGGTGAAGCTGGACCTGTCGGGTTCGCTCACGGTGGAAGTCGGCGTGCTGTCGCAGGGCCAAGGGCTGGAGACCACGCTGGCGCAGATCGCGTCCGCCGCCAGCGGCGTACCCATCGGGCGCATCAGCGTGCGCCAGGGTGACACCGACATCTGCCCTTATGGCATGGGCACGGTGGCGTCGCGCTCCATGGTCAAGTCGGGCGGCGCGGTGTTCCACGCCTGCGTGAAGCTGGCCGACAAGCTGCGAGCGATCGCCGCGTCGCAGCTGGGCTGCCAGCCGTCCGAGCTGACGCTGACCTCGGGCGTGGTGAAATATGCAGATAAATCAGCCACTTATGCGCAAATTGCCGATATTGCCTGGCAGAACGTGCAGAAACTCCCGGCCGGCCTGGAGCCGGGCCTGGAGTTCCTGCACAACTACCGCCCGGAGATCGAGACCGGCACCTTCGCCTCGGGCATGCATGCCGCGCGGGTCGCGGTGGATGCCGACACGGGTGTCGTACGGCTGCTCGACTACCTGGTGGTCGAGGACTGCGGCCAGGAAATCAACCCGGTGATCGTCGAGGGTCAGGTGCGCGGCGGGGTGGTGCAGGGCATAGGCCAGGCGCTGTCCGAGGCGTTCCGCTTCGACGAGGCCGGCCAGCCGCTGGCCGGCAGTTTCATGGACTACGCCATTCCGATCGCCGACGGCCTGCCCGACATCCGCATCGAGCACCAGCACACGCTCTCTTCCTTCGGCATCTTCGGCATGAAGGGCACGGGCGAGGGCGGCGCGATCGCCCCGCCTGCCGCCATCGCCAATGCCATCGGCGATGCGCTGCGCGAGCTGAACATCGGCGTGGCCGAGGCCCCGGTCACCTCCCTCGCGGTCTGGTCGGCGCTGCGCCGCGCCGCGGCCAAGGGGACGGGCGCGGACAACAAAGCACGTACTTACATACGGTCAAAACCGGCCAACCAGGAGGCTTCATGACATCCCCGCGAGGCATCACGTCTTCGATCCGAACGGCCAGCGCCGCAGCGACGCTGGCCGCAGCGACCTTGGTCGCGGCCCTGTCGACCGGCACCGCCCACGCACAGGCCCCGGCCGCCTGGCCGGCCAAGGCCGTGCGCATCGTCGTGCCCTTCCCGCCGGGCGGGCAGACCGACATCGTGGCGCGCTTCATCGGCGACCACCTCGGCAAGAGCTGGGGCCAGCAGGTGGTGGTGGAGAACCGCGCCGGCGCCGGCGGCACCATCGGCACGGACCATGTCGCCAAGAGCGCGCCCGACGGCTACACCCTGCTGCTGTGCACGCTGGCGGCCAACGCCATCGCGCCCAGCGTCTACGCCAAGCTGCCCTACGACGCGATCAAGGACTTCACGCCCATCATGGCGCTCACCGGCACGCCCTCGGTGATCGGCATCAGCCCGGCGCTGCCGGTGAAGACCCTGGCCGAGTTCATCGAGTACGCCAAGGCCCGCCCCGGCCAGCTCACCTTCTCGTCGCCCGGCGCGGGCGTGTCCAGCCACCTGGCGATGGAGAACTTCGCGCTGACCGCCGGCCTGAAGATGACCCACGTGCCCTACAAGGGCAGCGCCCCGGCGCTGAACGCGGTGATGGCCGGCGAAGTGACGGCGACCTTCGACCCGATCTCCACCATGGCGCCGCTGGCCAAGGCAGGCAAGGTGCGGGCCATCGCCATGTCCGGCACGAAGCGCTCGCCGCTGCTGCCCGACGTGCCCACCATCGCCGAATCCGGCCTCAGGAACGTGGAGTCCTACGCGTGGAACGGGCTGATGGGCCCGGCCGGCATGGCGCCCGACGTGGTCGCCAAGGTGTTCCGCGACGCGGGCGTCGGCCTGCGCAGCCCCGAGCTGCGCGACCGCATGGCGGCGCTGGGCGTGGACATCCTGGACATGGGCCCGGCCGACTTCACCGCCTACGTGCGCGTCGAGACCGAGAAGTGGGGCGCGATCGCGCGCCGCGTCGGCGCCAAGGCCGAATGACAACACCGCACTGAGCACACGTCGGACTGAGCAAGCAGGACTGAGGAGGAAGCAGACACCATGTCCCGATACGGATTCGTCGGCGCCGCGGCGGTGCCGCATGCGCCGCAGATGCTCTCGCTGCCCAAGAGCGAGGACCACGCCCAGGTGGCGCGGGTGCGCAAGGCGATGCAGGGCATCGGCGAGGCGATGCGCGCCGAGAAGCCCGACCTGGTGATCGTGATCGGCAACGACCACGGCGACGACTTCATCCTGCGCTCGGTGCCGGCTTTCATGTTCCATTGCGGCCCGCGCGCCGCCGGCCGCGACGGCCATGCCGGCCATTGGGCGGTGGACGGCGAGGCCGGTTACGCGCTGCTGCGCGCGATGCAGGACGAGGGCTTCGACCCGGCGTTCACGCTGGATGCGCCCATCGGCACCTTCTTCACCATCCCGATCGAGTTCATGGGCTGGTCGAAGGAGACGCCGGTGCTGCCGCTGTTCGTCAATTCCTACGTGCCGCCACAACCGTCGCCCGAGCGGTGCTTTGCCTTCGGGCAGGCGCTGGCGCGCGCGGTCGAGCGCGCCGGACGCCGCGCGGTGCTGATCGCCAGCGGCGGGTTGTCGCACTACCCCGGCACCGCCGTCTATTCGGAACCCGGCCCGGACATCAAGGCCGACACCGAGATCTTCGAGCGCATCCGCGGCGGCAACCTGCGCCACCTGCTGTCCATGGACGCGGCGACGCTGGACGCCACCGGCAACATCGAGCTGCGCTCCTGGCTGATCCTGGCCGGCATCGTCGGCGACCGCAAGCCGCAGGTCGCCTTGCTCGAGCCGAACTGGCACCACACCTACGGCACCTTCGGCTGGACCGACCTGAAGCCGCGCAAGCCCGCGCGCCTCTGGTACCCGGCCAACCCGACGCAGCGCGCCGAACTCGCCCGCGCGCTGCATGCGCTGCGCACGGACGAGGACGCGGGCCGCGCCTTCCTTGCCGATGCCGCGGCCTTCGCCGCGCGCTGGGACCTGGCCGAGGACGAGCGCGCCGCGCTCATCGCCTTGGACGAGAAGGCGATGCGCGACGCGATGGGCATCCATGCGCTGCTGACCTCGGGCGCGGCCCGGAGCCTGGACAAACTCCGCAAGGCGAAATAAGGAAGATGAAATGACACAGCCGTACAAGGGAACGCGCCGCATCGTGCGCGGCGCCTCGCTGCACAAGGTGAAGGTGCCGCTGGCGCACGCGGTCACGGTGGGCAACCTGGTGTTCGTCTCCGGCACCCCGCCCTACAAGACCGGGCCGAACGCCGGCTACCGCGAGATGGTGGTGGGCGACTTCGGCGCGCAGTTCAAGCAAAGCATGGCCAACATGAAGGCGAGCCTGGAGGCCGCGGGTTCGTCGCTGGACCGCGTGGTGAAGGTCAGCGTGTTCCTCGCGCGTGGTTCGGACTTCGTGCAGATGAACGAGCTCTACCGCGACTACTGGGCCGAGGACGACTGGCCGGCGCGCACCACCCTGGTGGTGGGGCACGTGGTGCCGGACATGCTGCTGGAGATCGAATGCGTGGCCGAGCTCGACCCGGACAAGGTGGTGAAGTGATGGGGCATCCCATGGACGCCAAGCAGGAGAACGGACGATGAAGGGCCATGCGGAGATCGCCGGCGGCGGCATAGGCGGGTTGTGCCTGGGCATGATGCTCGCGCAGCGCGGCTGGACGGTGCGGGTGCACGAGCGCTCGGAAGAGATCCGCGAGATCGGCGCCGGCATCTACATCAAGAACAACAGCATCAAGGTGATGGAAGAAGCCGGCATGTTCGGCAAGCTCGCGCCGCGCGGCACGCAGCTGAACCGCGCCGAAGTGCGCGACCGCACCGGCAAATTGATGCTCACGCGCATGCACGACACCGAGCCGACGCGCGTCTACGTGTTCTCGCGCCAGGCGCTGATCGAGGAGCTGCGCGACGGCGCGCTCGCCGCGGGCGTGGAGATCGTCACCAACTCGCAGGTCGCCGGGGCCGACCCGGACGGCGCACTGGTGCTGGAGGACGGCACGCGCCTCAAGGCCGACGTGGTGGTCGGCTGCGACGGCTTCAACAGCAGGGTGCGCGCCTCCATCGGCGTCACCGCGCATCCGCGCCTGCTGGACACCTGCATCAACCGCTACCTGCTGCCGCACCGGCGCTGGACGCGCGAGCCGGTGACCACCGAGAACTATTCCGGCATGCGCCGCATCGGGGTGACCCCCGCCGGCGACGAGCTCACCTACATCTTCACCGTCTGCCCGCAGCACGACACGCCGACGCGCACGCTGCCGCTGGACCGCGCCAACTGGCTGGCGGCCTATCCGCATCTCGGCGACATGTTCGAGGAACTGGCCGCGACCCCGGCCACCTCGTTCCAGTACTGCCTGGTGCGCACCGAGCAGTGGACCAAGGGCCGGGTTGCGCTGGTGGGCGATGCCGCCACCGGCATGCCGCCGACGCTGGGGCAGGGCGCGGGCCTGACCATCATGAACGGGCGGACGCTCGCCGAGGCGCTGGAGCGCAGCAAGGACGTGCCCACCGCGCTGGCACAGTGGGAACAGGCGGTGCGCGAGGTCAGCGACATGACGCAGAACTGGGCGCTGCGCTGGGACTGGATCAGCCGCACCTGCCCGCCCCACCTGGCTTGGGTCAAGCCGCTGTTCATGGGTGCCTACAAGGTGGTGCCGGCGATCGGCCGGCGCATGCGCATCGCCGACCGGGGACTGGACGTGATTTTGCCCCGCGTTCGCGCAGCGACGGCGTAAGCACGGCTTCGCGCAGCGACGGCGTAATTACGGCTTCGCGCAGCGACGGAGTAGAACAGGTTTCATCCACGAAACAGGGCATTGCCATTCTCGATGCGCCGCTGCCGGATTTTTCGGGAACGGCGCTCCGGCCACACTAGAATGCTGCCGTTCCCATTCCTGCAGGCAGCCACCGTGACCCACACCGCCACCCTCGTTCGCTCCGCGCTCGCCGCGGCCCTCCTTGCCTTCTCGCTCGGCGCCCAGGCCCAGGCCCCTGCCCAGGCCTGGCCGTCGCGCGGCGTGACCCTGGTCGTGCCCTTCCCGCCCGGCGGCGGGCCCGACGCCTTCGCGCGCATCACCACCGAGAAGCTCGCGGCCAAGCTCGGCCAGACCATGGTGGTGGACAACCGTCCCGGCGTCGGCGGCCTCGCCGGCGCGAGCTTCGTCGCCAAGTCCACCGACGGCCACACCTTCCTGGTCGCGCCCAACACCATCGCCATCGCGCCGCACATCCTGCCCAAGGGCGCCGGCGGCGGCATCGACGTGATGAAGGACCTGGTGCCGGTGATCACGCCGGCAGCCACGCCCATGATGCTGGTGGTCAACCCGTCGCTAGGCGTGAAGACCGTGGCCGAGCTGGTCGCGGCCGCCAAGGCCAAGCCCGGCATCCCCTACGCCAGCGCCGGCAATGGCTCGCCCATGCACATCGCGGGCGAGTTGTTCCGCAAGGCGGCGGGCGTGGACCTGCAGCACATTCCCTACAAGGGTGTCGCCCCCTCGGTGGCGGACACGCTGGGCGGCCAGATCCAGGTGCTGTTCGTCGCCATGGGCGGGGGCATCGCCCAGCACCTGCGTTCGGGCAAGCTGCAGGTGATCGCGGTCACCGAGAAGCGCCGCTCGCCGCTGCTGCCCGGCATCCCGACCATGGGCGAGCTGGGCTTCAAGGGCGTGGAGACCGACGCCTGGTACGGCGTGTTCGCGCCGGCCGGCACGCCGCCGGCGGTGGTGGCGCGCATGAACCAGGAGATCAACGCCATGCTCGCGCTGCCCGACGTGCGCGAGCGCATGAACACCGCCGGCATGGACGTGCGCGGCGGCACGGCCGAGGCCTTTGCCGCGGAGATGCGCGAGGACCATGCGCGCTACGGCCGCATCGTGCAGGAGTTCGGCATCAAGGCCGACTGAAGCCGCTTGCAACACAAGGAGTACCCCATGAACGCGCCCACCACCAAGGTCCCCGAACTGCTGCCCGGCCTACCCGTGGGCCTGCCGGCAGGCCTGCGCAACTACTGGTACCCGGTGCTGCAGTCCGAGGAACTGCCCGCGGGCAAGCCGGTGGGCTTCCGCGTGCTGGGCGAAACGCTGGTGGCCTGGCGCGACGCGAAGGGTGGGCCCTGCGTGGTGGTGGACCGCTGCCCGCACCGCTCGATCAAGCTGTCGGTCGGCCGGGTGCTGGAGGGCGAGCTGCAATGCGTGCTGCACGGCCTGCGCTTCGACGGCGGCGGGCGCTGCACGCTCATCCCCTGGGAGGCCGAGCGCAGCAAGCTGCACGACATGGTCGGCGTCACCGCCTACCCGGCGAAGGAACTCGGCGGCTATATCTGGGCCTACATCGGCGACCCCAAGGCCTTCCCGCCGCCGCCGCTGGAATCTGAAGTCCCCGAGGAACTGCTGCACCCCGAGTCCTTCATCTGGTTCCGCCTGCCCACGCAGGTGTGGAAGGCCAACTGGCTGCTGTCCATAGACGGGAGCGACGCCTACCACGCGATCGTGCTGCACACCGCCTCGCAGTCCGAGGCCGACATCGCGCGCCAGGGCGGCGTGCCGCTCAAGGACCGGCGCGTGCAGATCATCCGCACCTCGCACGGCGTGCGCGGCGTGTCGGTGGACCTGCAGGGCAATCCCATCGGCCACGGCCACTTCACCAGCGACGTGAAGGGCGAGCGCTTCGCGCTGCCCTGCGTGTCCACCAACCCCATCGTGCCCGCGCCCGGCGCGCCGGCCTATGCCTCGCGCCTGTGGCAGTTCGCGCTGGACGAGCAGCACACCATGGTGGTCCGCTTCATCACCTTCCGCGCCACCAATGACGCCGAGCGCCAACGCGCCACCGAGACCTTCGAGGGCGTGGCGCGCGCGCGGCTGGACAAGGTGGCCGAGGAAGACGCCTGGGCCGCCGAGGCGCAGGGTGAGCTGCTCACCGCCCGCGCCAACGAGTTCCTGCTCGCGCCGGACGAGGACGTGGTGCACGTGCGCCGCATGATCACCAGGGCCTTCGTGCGCCAGCAGACCGAGGGCGCGCGCGACGCGGTGCCGGTTGGGGCGCTGGTGTTTCCCGCGTGACCGGTAACGAACCCGACCGCCTGTCCGACGCCGAGTTCATCCGCGCGATCGACGCCGTCCCGCTGGTGTCCATCGACCTGATCGTGCGCAACCCGGCGGGCGAGGTGCTGCTGGGCCACCGCAACAACGCGCCGGCGGCGGGGTTCTGGTTCACGCCCGGGGGCCGCGTTCGCAAGCGCGAGCGGCTGGTGGACGCGTTCTCGCGACTTGCCCAAGGCGAGCTTGGCCTGGCGCTCACGCTGCCGCAGGCGCGGCTGCTCGGGGCCTACGAGCACCTGTACCCGGACAACGTGTTCGGCATCGAAGGCATCGACACCCACTACGTGGTGCTGGGTTACGAGGTCGCGCTCGCCACCGCGGCCGAGGCGCGCGCCTGCAGCCAGCATGCGGAGCTGCGCTGGTGGAAGCTGGATGAGTTGATGGCGTCGGCCGCCGTGCACGCCAATGTGAAGGCGTATTTCGGCAGCGCGGCGGGGTAATCCGTTTGGACCAGCGGCAAGGCGAAGGCCTGCCAGGTCAGGCAGGTGCTGCAGGCCTTGGACAAACTCGGAGGCAGGACATGAACCCCAAGCACTGCACCTATCGCGTGACCTGGTCGCCCGAGGACGGTGAGCACGTGGCGCTGTGCGCCGAGTTTCCCTCGCTGAGCTGGCTGGCGAAGACGCCGGAGTCGGCACTGCGTGGCATCCAGAAGGTGGTGGCCGGCGTGGCGGCCTACATGCAGGCCCGGCGCGAGCCGGTGCCGGAACCGCTGGCCGACCGCACCTACAGCGGCGAGTTCCGGGTGCGCATCCCGCCGCAACTGCACCGCCAGCTCGCGCTGACCGCCGCGGAGCAGGGCGTAAGCCTGAACCGGCTGGCGAGCGCGAAACTCGCTGCCTGATCTCCGCCCCGTCGCAGGGGTGCCGGTACGGCGGGTTGCACGCCCGGATTGCCCGTCGACACCCTCCCTCGGTCCGCCGTCGGGTGCGCCGGTTGCCGCCTCCTGAGGGCGGCGGCCTGGGCGCAGGCTGGGAAAAACGGGTCAAGTTGCTGATATTAAAAAGAATATTCGCAGTCCCGGATGGCGGCGGGCCATTTACCGCACACACGCTTGATGCTAGATTTGCCATATCGGAGGCCTGATATGGCAAAAATACTTTTCTTCGTGATGCTGGTGCTGCATGCCGGGCTGGCCCACGCCCAGCAGCGCAACCTCAACGTCGGCGCCACCTCGGGTGGTACCCGCGTCGCGCTGGTGGTGGGCAATGACGCTTACACCCGCGTCCCGGCGCTGAGGAACGCCAAGTCCGATGCGCAGGCCATGGCCACGGCGCTGCGCGCCACCGGCTTCGACGTGATCCTGCGCACCGACCTGGATGACCGCAGCCTGCGCGGCGCGGTGCGCGAGTTCATCGGGCGGCTGTCCGGCGGCGGCGAGGCGGTGTTCTATTTCGCCGGCCACGGCGTGCAGCTGGGCGCGGCCAACTACCTGCTGCCGACCAACATCAACGCGGACAACGAAGCGCAGGTGCGGGACGACGGCCTGCCACTGCAGCGCGTGCTGGACGACCTGACGGACAGCAAGGCGCGCTTCTCGGTGGCGATCATCGACGCCTGCCGCGACAACCCCTTCCCGCGCGTCGCCGGCCGCAGCATCGGCACGGCGCGCGGCCTGGCGCCCACCAGCCCTGCCACCGGGCAGATGGTGCTGTTCTCGGCCGGCACGGGCCAGAGCGCGCTGGACCGGCTCGGCCCTTCGGACCGTGACCCGAACGGCCTGTTCACCCGCGTGCTGCTCAAGCAGATCCAGCAGCCCGGCGTGCCGGTGGACCAGGTGCTGCGCAACGTGCGCGAGGAAGTGGTGTCGCTGGCCAAGGGCGTGGGGCATGAGCAGGTTCCTGCCCTGTACGACCAGACCATAGGGCGCTTCTACTTCCGGCCCGGGACGGCGGTGGCGAGTGCCGCGCCGTCGTCGGTGGCGGTGCCGGTGGACCCGACGGCGAACGACCGCGCCTTCTGGGAATCGGTGAAGGACAGCCGCAACGCCGACGAGATCAGGGCCTACCTGGAGCAGTTCCCGAAGGGGCAGTTCGCCGCGCTGGCGCGTACGCGGCTGCGCGGGCTGGAGACACCGCCTCCCGTGGCCGCCCCGGTGGTACCCGCGCCCAGCATTGCCAGCGCCGCGCCCTCGTCGCTGGTGGCGGCGCCGACGCAGGCGGTGGTGGACCTGCAGCGGGTGGCGGCGGGCACGGTGTTCCGCGACTGCGCCGACTGCCCGGAGATGGTGGTGATCCCGCCGGGGCGTTTCACCATGGGGTCGCCGGATTCGGAACCCGGCCGTCGCCCCGAAGAAGGTCCGTTGCGTTCGATCAGCATCCCCTCGGCCTACGCGGTCGGCAAGTTCGAGGTGACGCGCGCGCAGTACGCGCGCTTCGCACGCGAAACCGGCCGCGCGGCGAGCGGCGGCTGCTTTGCCTGGACCGGCCAGAAGTACGAGGACAGCCCGCAGGCGAGCTGGAGCAACCCCGGCATCCCGCAGACCGAGAACGACCCGGTGGTGTGCGTGAGCTGGGAGGACGCCAAGGCCTTTGCGCAATGGCTGGGCGGCAAGACGGGCAAGAACTATCGGCTCCTGACCGAGGCGGAATGGGAGTACGCCGCGCGAGCGGGCACCACCGGGCGGCGCTACTTCGGGGAGAACGACGCGGACGCCTGCCGGTATGCCAATGTGGCCGACGCCAGCGCCAAGTCAAGCTACAACTTCGGCAACACGTTTGACTGCCGTGACAACTACGCGGCTACCGCTCCCGCAGGCAGCTTCCTGCCGAACGCCTTTGGTCTTTACGACATGCTGGGCAATGCTTGGGAGTGGACCGAGGATTGCTGGGCAGACAACTACACCCAAGCGCCGACCAACGGCGCGGCCAGCAGCGCCGGCAACTGCGGCCGGCGCGTGCTGCGCGGCGGGTCGTGGGACGGCCATCCGCGCGTCCTGCGCGCTGCCTTCCGCGTCGGGGACTCCGTTGGCGGCCGCGGTTCCGTCGTCGGTTTCCGGCTCGCGAGGACCAATTAATTCCTGTGTCTTCGCCTCCTTACCTCCTGCGGCCGTGCGCAGCACGGCCGCGCGTTCAATGTTGGAGGGTTGAACTTGGCTGATGCGGCACGCCAGACTGGCCCCGCCGTGGAGGCTATGTACCGTTTCCTGCTGTGGCTGATCCCGGCGGTCGAGAAGCTGCCGCGCAGCCACAAGTTCACGCTGGGCGAGCGCATCACGTCGGCGGCGCTGGATGTGCTGGAGCGCCTGGTCGAGGCCACCTACTCGCGGCAGCGCGACGCCGCCCTGGACGCGGCCAACCTCGGGCTGGAAAAGCTTCGCTTCCTGTTCCGGCTGGCCGCGGACCTGAAACTGTTGGACCTGCGGCGCTACGAGTTCGCCGCACGCAGCCTGGACGAAGTGGGCCGGCTGGTGGGCGGATGGAAGAAGGCGCACCGTGCCGCGAAGGGCTGAAGGACTGTTCGGGCGGGTCGCCGGCTTGCACGGTGCGAAATGGCCATTTAGAATCTGAAAATGGACATTTCAGTCACCGACTTCAAGCAGCGCTGCCTGGAGATCATCCGCGGCGTGGAGCAATCCGGCCGGCCGGTCAGCATCACCCGGCGCGGCAAGGTGGTGGCGCGCCTGCAGCCTTCCGGGTCTTCGGCTGCCGCTGCCGCCAAGCCCTGGGAGCGGCTGCGCGCCAGGGGCGTGCGCCTCGCCGGGGAGCCGGGCGAGTCTGTGCTGGATGCCCGGGATCTCGAGGCGATGCGTTGAACCACGCGCTTCGCTGAGGCGGCGAGTTGCAGGTCCTGCTGGATACCCATGTCTGGATCTGGTGGCTGTCCGCCACCAGCGGCTTGTCCGGGCGCGAGCGCGCCGCGCTGGACGCGCTCGCCGCGGACGGTGCCTTGCTGCTTTCACCCATCAGCCTGTGGGAAGCGCAGATGCTGCACGCCAAGGAGCGCCTCAGCTTGCCGCGTTCGCTGCGGTTTGCCGACTGGCTGGGCGAGGCCGCCGACGAATCCGTCATCTCGCTGGCACCGCTGGATGCCGGCGTGGTCATCGCGCTCGATGCCCTGCCTGCTTCCTTCCACGGGGACCCGGCGGACCGGTTGATCGTCGCCACCGCGCGCGCGCGTGGCTGTCCGCTGGCCACCCACGACACGGCTATACGCCGAAGCCGGGCCGTCCCGATATGGAAGCCCTGAACCCCGCTACTTGATCGACGTCCCGCCATCCACCGCCAGCGTCGCCCCGGTGATGAACGACGCCTCGTCCGAGGCGAGCCACAGGATGGGATGGGCGATCTCGATCGGTTCGCCCCAGCGGCCCATCAGGGTTTCCGGCTTCGGACCTGAACGCAGTTGCCCCTCGTCCAGCCCGCGCGCGGCAGCGCGGCCGACGGTGAAGGGGGTGAGGGTGCCGCCGGGGCAGATGACGTTGGCGCGCACGCCGTGCGCCGCTTCCTCCCAGGCCAGCGTGCGCGTCAGCGACACCAGGCCGGCCTTGGCGGCGTCGTAGGCGCCGAACTTGTCGCGGCCTATCAGCGCGTAGGTGGAGGAGATGTTGACGATGCTCGCGCCCTTGCTTGCGACGCTAGCTGCGCGCAAGTGCGGCAGCGCGGCGCGCGAGAAATTCACCGCGCCCAGCAGGTTCACCGCGAGCAGTTTCTCCCATTGCGTGACGTCGGCGTCCGCGATCGGGGACACGTAGCGGATCGCAGCGTTGTTGATAAGCGTGGTCAGTCCGCCGAAGGCCGCGACCGCGCGCGCCACCGCAGTGCCGGCCTGCACCGGGTCGGTGACGTCGGCGGCAAAGCCTTCCAGCGACGCGGCCTGCGCGCCGAGCATTTCGCGCAGGTCGGCCACGGTCTGCGCCAGCGTCCCGGCGTCGCGGTCCACCAGCAGCACCTTCGCGCCTTCGCGGCAGAACAGCTCGCCGGTGGCGGCGCCTATGCCGCCCGCGCCGCCGGTGATGAGCGCGATCTTTCCCTGCAGTCGGTTTGTCATGGCGCGATGTTCCGCGCCCCCGGCTGCCCAGGTCAAGCCCGGCGCGTGATCACACCGGTGCTGCACGGTAGAATCGGCGGGAACAAAGCTCGCGTCCTGCAAGCAATCCCTCCCGCTGACACTGTCCCAAGGATCGCCATGACCATCCGCGTCGCCATTCCCGACATGATCTCCCCGTCCTACTTCCCCGCCATCGCCGCGGTGGAGCTGGGTTTTTTCAAGCAGGAAGGGCTGGACGCGACGGTCGAGCTGCTGTTCCCGGTCACCAAGACCTATGACGAGCTGCGCGACGGCCGGCTGGACTATGTCGGCGGCGCGGCGCATGCGCCGCTGTATGCGTTCAAGGACTGGGCCGGCTGCCGGTTGCTGTGCGCGCTTTCGCAGAACATGTACTGGTTCCTCGTCGTGCGCGCCGACCTCAAGGCCGAGCGCGGGGACCTGCAGGCGCTGCGCGGCCTGCGCATCGGCGCGGCGCCCGGGCCGGTGGACGGCCTGCGCCAGATGCTGCGCGACGTCGGCATGGACCCGGCCAAGGACGTGCAGATCGGGCCGGTGCCCGGCGCGATCGGCGACAAGGCGTCCTTCGGCGTGATGGCGGCGCAGGCGCTGGAAGAGGGCAAGCTGGACGGCTTCTGGGCCAACGGCATGGGCTACGAAGTGGCAATCCGCAAGGGCGTGGGCAAGCTGCTGCTGGATGCGCGACGCGGCGACGGCACGCCGGGCGCGGTGGATTACACCTTCCCGGCCTTCGTCACCACGCAGGCCAAGCTGGAGAAGAACCCCAAGGAAGTCGCCGCCGCGACGCGCGCGATCTGCAACGCGCAGCTGGCGCTGAAAAAGGACCCGGGCCTGGCTACGGCCGCCGCTGCCAAGCATTTCCCGGCGCCGGAGACCGCGCTGATCGCGGAGCTGATCCGCCGCGACACGCCGTTCTACGACGGCGCGCTGTCGCGCCAGAAGATCGCCAAGCTGAACGACTTCTCGATCGGCATGGGCATCCTGTCGAAGGCGCCGGCCTACGAGGACCTGGTCCCGGCCATCTGCCGCGAAGTCTGGTAAGGACCACGCTGTGACCACAACGCTGGACTGCGACGTCCTGGTCATCGGCGCGGGCGGCGCCGGCATGTACGCGGCACTGGCCGCGGCGCGCAATGGCGCGGCCAACGTGATCCTGCTGGATCGAGGCCTGATCGGCCGCGCCGGCGCGACCGTGATGGCGCAGATGACGGTGGCGGTGGCGCTGGGCGAGGAATGCCCGGACAGCACCGACGCGCACCTGGCCGACACGCTGGCGGCAGGACGGGGCCTGTGCGACGAGTCGCTGGCGCGCCTGCTGGTGGAGGACGGACCGCTGCGCATCCGCGAGCTGGAATCGTGGAAGGTGGGCTGGGCGCGCTCTGAAGACGGCTCGCACATCAAGCAGGTGCACGCCCCCGGCCACGACCGGCCGCGCTGCGTGTACGTGGACTTCCTCAACACCGGGCCGGCGGTGTCGCGCACCCTGCGCACCCGTCTGAACCCGGTGGATGCGGTGCGGCGCATCGGCGACATCGTGGTCACCGACATCGCGATGAAGGATGGCGTCGCCACCGGCGCGATCGGCTTCCACCTGCGTACCGGCGAGACGGTGGTGTTTCGCGCCGGCGCGACGGTGATCGCCACCGGCGGGCTGACGCGGCTGTACGCGCGCAACAGCGCCTCGGTGAACATGGGCGGCGACGGCTATGCGCTGGCGCTGCGCGCCGGGGCCGAACTGATCGACATGGAGTTCGTGCAGTTCTTCCCGATCGGCCACCTCGCGCCGCGGCTGGTGGGCATGGACCCGATCATGTGGGACCCGTTCCGCTACAAGCTCGGCGGGCGGCTGCTCAACAGCGAGGGCGAGGAGTTCAGCGAGCGCTACGGCCGCGAGAAGGACGGGCGCTACAACCTGACGCGCGACGTCGCGACCTACGCGATCTTCAAGGAAGTCGAGGCCGGGCGCGGCAGCCCGGCGGGCGGCGCCTACCTCAGCTTCCAGCACGTGCCTGAGGCGGAGCTGCGGCGCAACTTCGGCCCGGTGATCGACCGGCTGGCGAAGAACGGCATCGACCTCACCAAGCAGCCGATCGAGGTGGCGCCGATCGCGCATTACCACATGGGTGGCGTGAAGGTCGGCGCCGACATGGCCACGCGCGTGCCGGGCCTGTACTGCTGCGGCGAGGCGGTCGGCGGGGCCAATGGCGCGAACCGGCTGTCGGGCAATGCGATCACCGAGGCGCTGGTGTTCGGCGAGGTGGCCGGGCGTTTCGCGGCGGGTCATGCCAAGTCGGCGGGCGCGGCGCGTGTCGCCGGCACGGCGGAGTCGCTGGCGATGCTGTCGGGCGCCGGGGCCAAACCTTCAACGAACCTCGCGGACATGGTGGCGCGCCTGCAGCGGCTGATGGCCGAGAAGGTCGGGCCGTTCCGCACCGAGGAGAAGCTGGTCGCGGCGCTGGCCGGGCTGGACGAACTGGACCGCGAGCTGGGCGCGATGCCGCCCGCGTCGGCCGGCGGCTACGACCTGTCGCGGCTGGACTGGTTCGACCTGCGCAACATGCTGCTGGTGGCGCGCTGCGTGGCGATGGCGGCGCAGACGCGGCGCGAGAGCCGCGGCGCCCAGCAACGCGAGGACCTGCCGGGGATGTTGCCAGAATGGCAATTGAATCAGGCACTTAGCCTTAAAAACGGCAAATTGGCGCTGGAGCGGCAGGCGGTGCCTGGCCAGGCCGGAAAGGTGGCGGCATGAGCGCTCGGATCTCCACGATGCACATCCGGCGCGGCGCGCCCGGTGAGGCGGCGCATGAGCAGAGCTATGAGGTGCCCTACGAACCGGGCCAGTCGGTGCTGGACGGCCTGCGCTGGATCCGCGTGCACGCCGATCCCAGCCTGACCTTCCGCTACTCCTGCATCAATGCCAACGCCTGCAAGGAATGCATGATGCAGATCGACGGCAAGGTGGGTTATGCCTGCACCGCGCGCCTGGTCGAGGGGGCGATGCACATCGCGCCGCTGGACAACAAGGACCTGGTGCGCGACCTGGTGACGGAGATCGCGCCGCCCGAAGAGCGGCTGGTTCGGTGAACAGCGCTTTCAACCTGAAGCGCTGAGCCAAGTGGGCGAGAAGCTTGTCCTCATCGCCGGCGCGGGCCCGGTGGGCCTGGCCGCGGCGCTGGTGCTGGCCGACGCCGGCATCCGCGTGAAGGTGTTCGAGGCCGCCGACGGCATCGCCGAGGACCCGCGTGCCTCGACCTTCCATCCGCCGACGCTGGAGATGTTCGACCGCTTCGGCATCACGCCCGAACTGCACGCGCAGGGACTGGTCTGCCCGACCTGGCAGATCCGCTGGCAACCGTCGGGCGAGCGCGCGGTGTTCGACCTGTCGGTGCTGCAGGACGACACGCGCTATCCGTACCGGCTGCAGTGCGAGCAGTGGCGGCTGACGCGCGCGGCCTACGAGCGGCTCAAGGGGAACCCGCTGGTCGAGATTGCCTTTGGCGCCGGCGTGGGCGGGCTGAAGCAGGATGCGGACGGCGTCAGCATCACGGTGACGCGCGAGGGCGGTGCCACGGAATCGGTGCGCGGCAACTTCCTGATCGGCGCCGACGGCGCGCACAGCTTCGTGCGCAAGGCCATCGGCCAGTCGCTGGAAGGCGACACCTATCCCGAGACCATCCTGATCACCGAGACGGTGTTCCCGTTCCAGGACCACCTCGAAGGCCTGTCGTGGACCAGCTACTGCTGGCGCGACAAGGGCAATTTTTCGCTGCTGCGCCTGCCCAACCTGTGGCGCGTCGGCATCTATCCCCTGCAGGGCATGTCCATCGAGGAACAGCTGTCCGAGGACAACGTCGAGTCCATGCTGCAGTCGATCTGGCCCAAGGCCGGACGCTACGAGGTGCTGGCGCGCCGTCCCTACCGCACGCACAACCGCATCGTGCAGCGCTACCGCGTCGGGCGCGTGTTCCTCGCGGGCGATGCGGCGCACCTGAACCCACCCACCGGCGGGATGGGCATGAACGGCGGGCTGCACGACGCCTTCAACCTTGCCGGCAAGCTGGCCGACGTGCTGCGCGGGCGTGTGCCCGATTCGGAGCTGGACCGCTACGAGCGCCAGCGCCGGCCGGTGGCCGAGGCCGAGATCCTCGCGCAGGCCGACCGCAACCGCGCGCGCATGCGCGAGATGGACGACGAGCGGCGCCGCGCGACCATGGCCGAGCTGCAGGCCACCGCGTCGGACCGCAAGCGCCTGCATGCCTTCGCGCTGAAGAGCTCGATGATCGAGGGCCTGCGCAAGGCCGCTGCCATCGCCTGAAGGCCGGGGCCCCGGGCGGGGCTGGGTACGCAACTTGCTGATTGGGGTGGCATACCCAGGCGAGGAGCCCACCATGCCCCACAGCAGCCGCGTTTCTTCCATAGCGGGATTGCCCGTGATCGATCTTGATGCGCCGCGCACCGAAGTGGCGCGGGCGGTGCGCGCGGCTTGCCGCGACACCGGGTTCTTCTACCTGGTGAACCATGGGGTGCCGTCGCGGGTGGTGCAGGAGACCTTCACCCAGTCGGGACGCTTCTTCGGCCAGGACGAGGCGGCCAAGATGGCCGTGTTCCACAAGCAGTCGCGCGGCCTGCAGGGCTACGAGCCGCTGTGCGCACAGTCGCTGGACGGCGTCTCGCCGCCCGACCTGAAGGAAAGCTACTACTGCAGCTTCGACCTGCCCGATAGCCATCCCTACGTGGTCGCGGGCCTGCGCACCTTCGGCGCCAACCAGTGGCCGGCCGGCCTCACCGGTTTCCGCGAGGCGATGCTCTCGCACCTGGCCTCGGTCACGCTGCTCGGCCACGAGGTGCTGCGGCTGTTCGCGCTGTCGCTGAACCTGCCCGAGGAGCACTTCGACCCGATGTTCGGCGAGGCGAGCTGCCACCTGCGGCTGGTGCATTACCCGCCGCAGCCGGCCAGCGCGCTGGACCAGAACCAGATCGGCGCGGGCGCGCACTCCGACTGGGGCGCGCTCACCCTGCTGGCGCAGGACGACGCGGGCGGCCTGCAGGTGCGGAACGTGGCCGGCGAATGGGTGTTCGCGCAGCCGCTGCCGGGCAGCTTCATCGTCAACATCGGCGACCTGATGGCGCGCTGGACCAACGACTTCTACCGCTCCAGCCTGCACCGCGTGATCAACAACGTGTCCGGGCGCGAGCGTTTCTCGGCGGCGTTCTTCTTCGGCCCCGATCCCGAGGCGCGCATCGAATGCCTGCCGACCTGCACCGACGCGTCCAACCCGGCGCGCTATCCGGCCTGCACGGCCGGCGAGCACATGCGCGAGATGGTCGCCAGGACCTATGGGAAAGGTGCGGGCAAAGGCGCGGGCGAAGGTGCGGACAAGGGCGCGGGCCCGGAGCAGGCGAAGGCAGTGGCCCTGCAGCCGGCCTGAGCGCTTCCCGGCCAGGACGGGATGGACCCGTCAGGACGCGAGCCAGCCTTTCATCGCCACCGTCACTTCCTCGGGCTGCTCCAGCGTCGACAGGTGGCCGCAGTAGTCGATCATCTTCAGCCTGGCCCCGGGGATGCCGGCGGCCATCTCCTCGTGGCGGTCCGGCGGCGTGAGCGCGTCCTGGCGGCCGCACAGCACCAGCGTCGGGCAGGCGATGGCCCCGAGGTGGGGGCGGCTGTCGATGCGGCCCATGATGGCCTTCTGCTGGCGCACGAAGGCATCGCGCCCGACGCTGCGCGCCATGGTCTTGATTACCGCCACCAGCGCCGGGTGGTCGGTGCGGGTGCGGTGGACCAGTTGCGGGATGAGGGCGTCGGTCACGCCCATGAAGCGGCCGCGGTCGGCCAGTTCGATGAAGGCCTGGCGCCGCGCGGTCTGCTCGGGCGTGTCGGCGCGCGCGGCGGTGTCCAGCAGCGCGAGGTGCGTGACCCGGTCCGGGGCCTGGCGCATTACCTCCAGCGCGACGTAGCCGCCCATGGACAGGCCGGCCAGCGCGAACTGCCGGAACGGGCAGGCGGCCAGCAGGGAGGCGGCGATGCCCCCCATGCTGTCCTCGCGCGTGTGGTCGGCGACCCAGCAATCGGCGTCGTTGGCCAGGCCCTCGACCTGTTCCTGCCAGAGCAGGGAGTCGCACAGCAGGCCGGGCACCAGCACGAGGGGAAGCTTGGACATCGGATTGCGCCTAGGGTGGTTCGGTGCCCGGATGGTCCGGGCGCGGGGAATGGCTGATGTTAGCGGCAGCAGGCCTGCAGAATCGGCGGGGCGGGGCCGGAAATGCGGGATGTTGAGTAAATTTGTCGGATTAAATCCGATGGAAATGCCGGGAAAAGAGAGTGATCACTTCGGTTCTTGGCACGGATGGCGTGCCGGCCTCCGCGGACCGGGTGGTGGGTGAATTGACCGGAATCGAAAAATCACACATAATCAGCGGTTTCGCCGGTGGGGTTCCCGAGCGGTCAAAGGGATCAGACTGTAAATCTGACGGCTCCGGCCTTCGAAGGTTCGAATCCTTCCCCCACCACCATGAGCACCATGGGTGCGAGATTTGCGGGCGGAAAGCAGGGCAACGGGGCCGGACACGGCGCCGGGGCGCCAGGGACATGCAGTTACGGCGGCGCGCCATGTGGTGCGGGGCCGGGCAGGGGCGGAGCAGTAGCGGCGGGAGTGAAAGCAGGGCGGGCGGCAGGCCTGCAAAGTTGCGGGGCGAAGCGGGTGTAGCTCAATGGTAGAGCAGAAGCCTTCCAAGCTTATGACGAGGGTTCGATTCCCTTCACCCGCTCCAGACAGATTTCCGCCGATGTAGCTCAGTGGTAGAGCACTCCCTTGGTAAGGGAGAGGTCACGCGTTCAATCCGCGTCATCGGCACCAGAAGACACAGCAGCAGTAGT
>CAIVVS010000079.1 GCA_903909415.1 uncultured Pseudomonadota bacterium
CGGGCTGGCGTGGATGCCGAGCTTGTGCTCGATCGAGGCGCACTTGACGTCGTTGCGCGCGCCCAGCGTCCCGTCCTTGTTGACCAGGAACTTGGGCACGATGAACAGGGAGATGCCGCGCACGCCCTCGGGCGCGCTCGGCGTGCGCGCCAGCACCAGGTGCACGATGTTCTCGGCCAGGTCGTGCTCGCCCCAGGTGATGAAGATCTTCTGGCCGAAGATGCGGTAGTGGTCGCCCTCGGGCACGGCGCGCGTCTTGAGCAGCGCGAGGTCGGTGCCAGCCTGCGGCTCGGTCAGGTTCATGGTGCCGGTCCAGGCGCCCTCGACCATCTTCGGCAGGAACACGCGCTTCTGCTCGTCGGTGCCGCGCAGCAGCAGCGCCTCGATCGCGCCGCCGGTCAGCAGCGGGCAGAGCGAGAACGACAGGTTGGCCGACTTCCACATTTCCATCACCGGCGTGGCCACCAGCTTGGGCAGGCCCTGCCCGCCGAACTCGGCCGGGAACTGCACCGCGTTCCAGCCGCCCTCGACGAACTTGGCGTAGGCCTCCTTGAAGCCCTTGGGCGCGGTCACCACGCCCTGGTCCCATCGCGAACCCTCGACGTCGCCGGACCAGTTCAGGGGCGCGAGCACCTCGCCGGAGAACTTCGCGTTCTCGTCGAGGATCGCGTCCACCAAGTCGGGGGTCACGTCCTCGCAACCCGGGAGCTTCGCCACTTCATCCAGACCCGCCAGTTCGCGCAGCACGAACTGCATGTCCTTGATCGGTGCCCTGTAGTCGCTCATCCCGCCCTCCCGTGGTTACGCCCCGCTCCCCCTGCCCGCATCGAACACCAGCCTCAGCCGAGTTCCTTGACCAGTTCCGGCACGACCTGGAACAGGTCGCCCACCAGGCCGTAGTCGGCGACCTGGAAGATCGGCGCTTCCTCGTCCTTGTTGACCGCGACGATCACGCGGCTGTCCTTCATGCCGGCCAGGTGCTGGATGGCGCCGGAGATGCCGATCGCCACGTACAGCTCGGGCGCGACGATCTTGCCGGTCTGCCCCACCTGCCAGTCGTTCGGCACGAAGCCGGCGTCCACCGCGGCGCGCGAGGCGCCCATGGCCGCGCCCAGCCTGTCGGCCAGCGGTTCCAGGATCTTGAAGTTCTCGCCCGAGCCCATGCCACGCCCGCCGGACACGATCACGCGCGCCGCCGTCAGTTCGGGACGCTCGGACTTGGACAACTCGCGGCTGACGAAGGCGGACATGCCCGCGTCCGCCGGCGCCGCCAGCGCCTCGACCGCGGCGCTGCCGCCGGTGGCGGCGACCGCATCGAAACCTGTGGTGCGAACCGTGATCACCTTGATCGCGTCCGAGGACTTCACCGTGGCCAGCGCGTTGCCGGCGTAGATCGGGCGCACGAAAGTGTCGGGCGACTCGACCGCGACGATGTCGGAGACCTGCTGCACGTCCAGCAGCGCCGCCACGCGCGGCAGCACGTTCTTGCCCGACGAGGTCGCCGGAGCCAGCACGTGGCTGTAGTTGCGCGCGACCTGCAGCACCAGCGCCGCGAGGTTCTCGGCGAGGCCATCGGCCAGGTGGGGCGCGTCGGCGTGCAGCACCTTGGCCACGCCCGCGACCGCCGCCGCGGACTGCGCGACCGGGGCGGCGCCGCTGCCCGCGACCAGGATGTGGATGTCGCCGCCGATGCGGGACGCCGCCGCCACCGCGTTCAGCGTGGCCGCCTTGAGGGTCGCGTTGTCGTGTTCAGCCAGTACCAGGATGGCCATCAGATCACCTTCGCTTCGTTCTTGAGCCGGTCGACCAGCACCTTGACGTCCGGGACCTTGACCCCGGCCTTGCGCTTGGCGGGCTCGACGACCTTGAGCGTGGCCAGGCGCGGCGCCACGTCCACGCCCAGGGCGTCGGGCTTGAGCGTTTCCAGCGGCTTCTTCTTCGCCTTCATGATGTTCGGCAGGGTCACGTAGCGCGGCTCGTTCAGGCGCAGGTCCGTGGTCACCACCGCGGGCAGGCGGATGGACACGGTTTCGAGGCCGCCGTCCACTTCGCGCGTCACCTGCAGGCGCTTCGCACCGCCTTCATCGGTCACCATGACCTTGGACGCGAAGGTCGCCTGCGGCCAGCCCGCCAGCGCGGCCAGCATCTGGCCGGTCTGGTTGCAGTCGTCGTCGATGGCCTGCTTGCCGAGGATCACCAGTTCGGGCTGCTCCTTGTCGACCACGGCGCGCAGCAGCTTGGCCACGGCCAGCGGCTGCAGCTCCACATCCGTCTCGACCAGGATGGCGCGGTCCGCGCCTATCGCCAGCGCGGTGCGCAGCGTCTCCTGGCAGGCCTGCGCGCCGCAGGACACGACCACGACCTCGGTGGCCTTGCCGGCTTCCCGGAGGCGGATCGCCTCCTCCACCGCGATCTCGTCGAAGGGATTCATCGACATCTTGACGTTGGCGGTCTCCACGCCGGTGCCGTCCGCCTTGACCCGCACCTTGACGTTGTAGTCGACCACGCGCTTGACCGGAACCAGTACCTTCACAGGAGCATTCCCCGCTAGTCTGAAGGAGGAGGATTATACGGCATGCCCCCATTGGCCTATCCGGGAGAAGGATAGAATTTCACTTCTGGAATCAGCGGAGTACCACATGCAATCGCCCCACGGAAGCACGCCCGCCGCCCGCCCCCTGTCGAACATCCGCGTGCTCGACCTCACGCGCGTGCTGGCAGGCCCCTGGGCCGCGCAGAACCTCGCCGACCTCGGCGCCGAGGTGATCAAGATCGAGCGCCCCGGCACCGGCGACGACACCCGGGCCTGGGGCCCGCCCTACATGAAGGCCGCCGACGGCAGCGACTCGCGCGAGTCGGCTTACTTCCTGTCGGTGAACCGGGGTAAGAAGTCGGTGACGCTGGACATCGCCTCGCCCGAGGGCCAGCGCCTCGCGCGCGAACTGGCGAAGCACTGCGACGTGGTGCTGGAGAACTTCAAGGTCGGCGCGCTGGCGCGCTACGGCCTGGACTACGCCAGCCTGCGGGAGGTCAACCCGCGCCTGGTGTATTGCTCGGTGACCGGCTTTGGCCAGGACGGCCCCTACTCCGAGCGTCCCGGCTACGACTTCATCTTCCAGGGCATGGGCGGGCTGATGTCCATCACCGGCGAGCGCGACGACATGCCCGGCGGCGGCCCGCAGAAGGTGGGCATCGCGGTCACCGACGTGCTGACCGGCATGTACGCCAGCCTCGCGGTCACGGCGGCGCTGAACCTGCGCGAGCGCACCGGCGAGGGCCAGTACGTTGACCTCGCGCTGCTGGACACCATCGTTGCCTTCGGTGCGAACCAGATCAGCAACTACTGGTGCTCGGGCACCATCCCCCGGCGCTGGGGCAACGCGCACATCAACATCTGCCCGTACGAGGTGTTCGCGACCTCGGACAGCCACCTGATCCTTGCCGTGGGCAACGACTCCCAGTTCCGCAGCTTCTGCGAGGTGGCGGGCCGCCCGGAACTGGCCGATGACGCGCGCTTTCGCACCAACCCGGACCGGCTGCGCAACCGCCCGGTGCTGGTGCCCATCGTCTCGGACCTGATGAAGTCGCGCAGCAAGCGCGACTGGATCGCGGCGCTGGAGGCGGCGAACGTGCCGTGCGGCCCGATCAACGACTACAGCGAGGTGTTCGAGGACGAGCAGGTCCGGCACCGCGGCCTCAAGGTCGACATCCCCCACCCGCTGGGCACGGTGTCCACCGCCGCCAGCCCGATGCGGTTCTCCGCCACGCCGGTGACCTACGACACGCCGCCTCCCATGCTGGGCCAGCACACGGATGCCGTGCTGGGCGACCTGCTGGGCCTCGACGCAGCGGCGCTGGCCGCGTTGCGCCGTGACAGCGTGATCTGAGCGCCGCGACACAGGATTTGTCGCAGCCCCCGGAATTCAGTACCCTTGCCCCCCTCATCTCCAACGTCACCCAACGGAAACCCGCAAATGAAAAAGCTCACCCTCAGCCTGGCCTGCGGCCCCTATGACCGCACCGCGGCACTGCTCGACGGCCGCGTGCGCATCGAGGGCGTGGACGTCATCCCCGCCCCGCTCGCCCCGGAAGAAGCCTTCCACCGCGCGTTCAAGTTCGGCGAGTTCGACATCACCGAGATGTCCATGTCCAGCCACGTGGTGATGACCTCGCGCGGCGAGGCGGACTACGTCGGCGTGCCGGCCTTCATCTCCCGCGTGTTCCGCCATTCCGGCATCTACATCCGCACCGACCGTGGCATCAAGAGCGCGGCCGACCTGCGCGGCAAGCTGATCGGCATCCCCGAGTACCAGATCACGGCCAACGTCTGGATCCGCGGCATCCTGCAGGACGACTTCGGCGTGAAGCCCGCCGAACTCAGGTGGCGCCGCGGCGGCATCGAGGAGCCGGGCCGCGGCGAGCGCGCCCCGATAACCCTGCCCAAGGAAATCGACCTGCAGCAGATCCCGGACGACAAGACTCTGTCGGGCATGCTCGAAGCCGGCGAACTCGATGCGGTGATCGGCGCGCGCGCGCCGTCGTGCTTCCTGCGCGGTGCGCCCAACATCGGGCGCCTGTTCCCGGACCGGAAGACCGAGGAGGAGTACTACACCCGCACCAAGATCTTCCCGATCATGCACCTGGTGGGCATCCGCAAGGCGCTGGTGGATGAGCATCCCTGGCTGCCGGTCAGCGTGTACAAGGCCTTCTGCGAGGCGCGCGAGCACGTGTTCTATCCGCTGGGGGACCTGTCCGCGCTGCACTACACGCTGCCCTGGAGCGTGATGGACTACGAACACACCATGCGCCTGTTCGGCGACGACTACTGGAGCTACGGCCTGAAGCAGAACCAGCACGTGGTCGACACCTTCCTGCGCTACCACCACGAGCAGGGATTGTCCTCGCGCCGCGTCAAGCCCGAGGAACTGTTCGCCCCGTCCACGCTCGACATCTCGAAGATCTGACCCCATGGCCCATTCGCTCGCCACCGGATTCGCGGTCGACGCCGCGCGCGCCATCCGCGAAAAACGCCTGACTTCCGAGGCGCTGGTGCGCGAGTGCCTGGCGCGCATCGAAGGCACGCAAGCCACGGTCAACGCCTACATCACCGTCTGCGCCGAGTCGGCGCTGGTGGAGGCGCGCGCCGCGGACGACGCGGTGCGCGCCGGCATGCCGCTCGGCCCGCTGCACGGCGTGCCGTTCTCGGTGAAGGACAACCTGGTCACCGCGGGCGTGCGAACCACATGGGGCTCGCGCGCCTTTGCCGACCATGTGCCGGAACGCGACGCCACCGTGGTGGCGCGCATGCGCGCCGCCGGCGGGATACTGCTCGGCAAGACCACCACCCCGGAATACGCGCATTCGATAGGCGCCTGGTCGGAACTCGCCGGCCTGACCCGCAATCCCTGGAGCGCGGAACACACCGCCGCCGGTTCCTCCAGCGGCGCGGCCGCCGCGGTGGCAGCCGGCCTCGGACCGCTCGCGGTCGCCACCGACGCGGGCGCCTCCACGCGCCTGCCGGCTGCCTGCTGCAACGTGGTGGGCCTCAAGCCCACGACCGGCCTGGTACCGCGCGAGGAAGTGCCGGAAGCCTTCGCCAACATGGTGCACATCGGCCTGATCGGCCGGTCCGTCGCCGACGTGGCGCTGGCGCTGGACGTGGTCAGCGGCGAGCATGCGGCCGATCCGCAGTCGGTGGGTTTCGCGCCGACGCGTGCCCTGGACCTGCTGGCCAAGCCCGCCAGCCTTGCCTGGCGCAAGGTGGCATGGAAGGCCTTGTTCACGAACAAGCGGTTGGACCCGGAAGTCCGCGCATTGTGCGAATCCGCGCTGGGCTCGCTGCGGGCCGCAGGTGCGGAGATTGTCCCGCACGACAAGCCCATGGACCCGCCCGCGCCCACCTGGATGACCATACAGCGCTGCAACTGGTCGCTGGCGATCGGCGACCGCTACGAGGAGATCAAGTCCAGGCTGGAGCCCTCGTTCGCCGAGGGGCTCAAGGCCGGCATCGACACCACCGGCACCGAGATCACCCGCGCACTGGCAAAGCGCACCGCTTTCTTCCGCATGGTGCAGGGCTGGTTCGGCGAGTTCGACTGGCTGGTGACCCCGGTCACCAGCGCCCCGCCGATCCGCGTGGACCAGAAGATGACCGAGCAGTTGGTGATCGACGGCGAGCCTTCCGGCGAGATCCGCGCGGCCTGGGCGCCGTACCTGAACCTGTTCAACCTGTCGGGACATCCCGCGGTCTCGGTGCCCTGCGGGTTCACCCGGGCCGGATTGCCGGTCGCCGTCCAGATCGTCGGGCGCTGGGGCTCCGATGCGGAGTTGATGGCGCTGGCGGCGCTGGTCGAGGCCGGTGCCGGTTGCGTGGGACGCCTTCCGCCAGCGTCCTGAGGCGCCGCCACAGCGGCGGGCATCCGGGTTTGGTGGCATGCTTCCTGCTCCACGAAGGGAACACCACTTTCCGGGGAGAACCTGACCATGCGCCACCTGATTGCCCGCTGCCTTGCAGCGGTCTCGATAGCCGCGCTGAGCGCGACAGCCTCCGCCCAGGCCTGGCCGGCCAAGCCGATGCGGCTGATCGTGACGTTCACCACGGGCGGCGCTTCGGACACCAGCGCACGGATCGTCGCGGAGCGCCTGTCCGACGCGCTCGGCCAGCAGATGGTGGTCGAGAACCGGCCCGGAGGCAGCGGCAACATCGGCCTGGAGTTCGTCAAGAACGCCGCGCCGGACGGCTACACCTTCGGCATGATCAGCAACACCCACGCGATGAACTCCGGCGTCGTCGCGCGCATGCCCTTCGACCTGATGAAGGACTTCACCTACATCGCGAACTTCGTCGCCGCGACCATGGTGCTGGTCGGCAACCCCGCCAAGACCTCCGAAGCCGGCCTCGCGGACCTCACACGGTCACTCAAGGCGCAGCCCGGCAAGTACAACTACGGATCCTGCGGCATCGCCACCGCGCACCATTTCGCCATGGAGATCTATTTCTCCAAGACCGGCGCGAAGGCCAACCACATCCCGTACAAGGGTTGCGCGATTGCGACCCCCGAAGTCCTTTCCGGGCAGATCGAACTCGCGATGCTCACCATGTCCAACGTCGCCCCGCTCATCGCGGCGGGCAAGCTCCGTCCCTACGGCGTGGCCACCCCGACCCGCAGTCCGGCAGCACCCGGCGTCCCGACGTTCCGTGAGTCGGGCATCCCCGAACTGAAGGATTTCGCGGTCGAGAACTGGTACGGCATCGCGGGGCCGGCCGGCGTGCCGCGCCCCATCGTCGACCGGATCAGCAACGAAACCCGCCGCATCCTCGCCCTGCCGGACGTGGCAGGCAGGCTGCGCGGCGCAGGACTCGAAGTCGACTACCGCGACCCGGAGCGCCTGGCGTCGTCCATGAAGGCGGACATCGAGATCTTCACCAGCATCGCGAAGTCAGTGGGGATCAAGGCGGAGTGACCCACCGCGGCCTGGCGCCGCGCCAGCGGCTGCCAGGTCAGTCGAAGGCGCAGGCGCCCGGGCCGCCCGGGTGGCCGCAGCTGCCGCAGGATCCCATCGAGGGCATCGCAGCAGGCGCTCCGGCATCGGATCCGGCAGTCGCGAACACCGACAGCTTCTTCTCGAGCGACACGCTGTGGCACTTGGGGCACTCCGGCGCGTCGCCCGCACGAACCAGCTTCTCGAACTCGGTGGCGCAGTCGGAACAGCGGTATTCGAATATGGGCATGGTGCGGGAATTCTAGCGCCTGCCGCGGTCCTGGAACAAGGCCGCCAGTTCACCGACGATGCCGCGCCTGAACGCCAGCACGCACAGCACGAAAATGGCGCCCATGATCACCTGGACCCACGAGCCGACCTTGTCAGCGAGCACGTTCTGCAGGGTGATGATGGAGAAGGCACCGACCACGGGCCCGAAGATGGTGCCGATGCCGCCGATCAGGGTCATCAGCACCACTTCGCCGGACATCGGCCAGTTGACGTCCGTGAGCGTGCCGAAGCCCAGGACCACGCACTTGGTCGCCCCGGCGAGGCCCGAGAGCGCCGCGGACAGCACGAAGGCAAGGAGCTTGTAGCGGTCCACGTCGTACCCCAGGGACAGCGCGCGCGGCTCGTTCTCGCGTATCGCCTTGAGCACCTGCCCGAACGGGGAGTGCACGGTCCGGTACACCGCCAGGAAGCCGGCCAGGAACAGGCCGAGGACCACGTAGTACATGTTCATGTCGTCCGACAGGTCGACCATCCCGAGCAGGGTGCCGCGCGGCACGCCCTGCAGGCCGTCCTCCGCGCCGGTGAACTTCGCCTGCAGGCAGATGAAGTAGACCATCTGCGCGAGCGCCAGCGTGATCATCGCGAAGTAGATGCCCTGGCGCCGGATGGCCAGGCTGCCGATGGCCCAGCCGAGCGCCGCGGTGGACGCCACCGCGAGCAGCAGCCCCGCCTCGAACGGGAACCCCCAAACCTTGATGGCGTGCCCTGCCACATAACCCGCGCTGCCGAAAAACGCCGCGTGGCCGAAGGACAGCAGCCCGGTGAATCCGAGCAGCAGGTTGAACGCGCACGCGAACAACGCGAAGCACAGCGCCTTCATCAGGAAGATCGGATAGGCGAACAGGGGAGCAACCAGGCCGGCCGCAACCATCAGCACGAAGGCGATCCGCATGCGGTTCATTTTTCCCGCCCGAAAAGGCCGGCCGGGCGCACCAGCAGCACGATCGCCATGATCACGAACACCACGGTGGAAGACGCCTCCGCGTAGAACACGCGCGTCAGGCCCTCCACCAGGCCCAGCCCCAGGCCGGTCAGGATGGAGCCGAGTATCGAGCCCATGCCGCCTATCACCACCACGGCGAACACCGTGATGATGATGTTGGAGCCCATCAGCGGATTGATCTGGATGATGGGCGCCGCCAGCACGCCCGCGATCGCCGCCAGCGCGACGCCGAACCCGTAGGTGAGCGTCACCATGAGCGGCACGTTGATGCCGAATGCCTGCACCAGCGCCGGGTTCTCGGTGCCGGCGCGAAGGTACGCGCCCAGCCGGGTGCGCTCGATCACGTACCAGGTGAGGAGGCACACCAGCAGCGATGCGACCACGACGAAGGCCCGGTAGTTGGGCAGGATCATGAAGCCGAGGTTGGTGGCGCCGCGCAGCAGCTCGGGAACCTGGTAGGGCTGACCGGAGACCCCGAACTGGTCGCGGTACACCCCCTCCACCACCAGCGCGAGGCCGAAGGTGAGCAGCAATCCGTAGAGGTGGTCGAGCTTGTAGATCCACTGCATCAGCAGGCGCTCGACGACGATGCCGAACAGGCCGACCGCCAGCGGTGCGAGCAGCAGGCTCCACCAGAACCCCAGCCCGCCGTACTCGAGGAGCATCCACGCGCCGTACGCACCCATCATGTACATGGCGCCGTGCGTGAAATTGATGATGTTCAACAGGCCGAAGATCACCGCCAGGCCGAGCGACAGCAGGGCGTAGAACGAGCCGTTCACCAGGCCCAGCAGCAGCTGGCCCAGGAACGCCTGTATGGGAATGCCGAAGATCTCCATGCGTGTCGCCCCCGGCAGGCCGCGCGGCCTGCCGGAGTCATTCCTCCGCGATTACTTCTTCACCAACGGGCACTTGGAATCGGACAACGGCTGGTAGGCCTGGCTGCCCGGGATCGTCGCCTTGATCGTGTAGTAGTCCCACGGGTACTTGGACTCCGAGGGCTTCTTCACCTGCATCAGGTACATGTCATGGACCATCCGGCCGTCGGCGCGGATGCTCCCGCCCTTGGCGAACAGGTCGTTGATCTTGGCCTTCTTCAGCTCGCCCATGACCGCGTCCGAATCGTCCGTGCCCGCGGCCTGCACCGCCTTCAGGTAATTGAGCGTGGCGGAGTAGACGCCGGCGTGCACCATGGTCGGCATCTTCTTCATCTTGTCGAAGAAGCGCCGGCCGAACTTGCGCGTATCGTCGTTCAGGTCCCAGTACCAGCCGTCGGTCAGGTACATGCCCTGCGTCGTGGGCAGGCCCAGCGAGTGGATGTCGGTGATGAACACCAGCAGGCCGGCGAGCTGCTGGTTCTTGGTGATGCCGAACTCGTTCGCGGCCTTGATCGAGTTGATCGTGTCGCCGCCCGCATTGGCCAGCCCCACGATCTGCGCCTTGGAGCTCTGCGCCTGCAGCAGGAAGGAAGAGAAGTCCGCCGCGTTGAGCGGGTGGCGGACCGCTCCCTTGACCTCGCCGCCGCCCTTCTTCACCACCGCAGCGGTGTCGGCCTCCAGCGAGTGGCCGAAAGCGTAGTCGGCGGTGAGGAAGAACCAGCTCTTGCCCCCCTGCTTGACGATCGCGTTGCCGGTGCCGTTGGCCAGCGCGTAGGTGTCGTAGGCATAGTGCACCGTGTAGGGCGTGCAATCCTCGTTCGTCAGGCGGGTGCTGGCGGCGCCGACGTTCATGTTGATGCGCTTCTTCTCGGCCGAAACCTTGGCCGTCGCGATGCCGACCGCCGAGTTCAGGATGTCGGTGATCATGTCCACGCCCTGCGTGTCGTACCACTCCCGCGCCTTGTTGGCGCCGACGTCGGCCTTGTTCTGGTGGTCCGCGCCGATCACGTCGATGTTCTTGCCCATCACCTTGCCGCCGAAGTCGGCCACGGCCATCTTCGCCGCCTCCACCGAGCCCTGCCCGCCGAGGTCCGAGTACAGGCCGGACATGTCGGTCAGCACGCCGATGCGCACGACGTCGCCGCTGATGCCCTTGGCAGGCGCCCCCTTCGCGGGGCCCTTGGCCGCCTGCGACAGGACCGCCAGGGGCGTGGCCGCGAATGCCGCGCCAACCAGCAACGGAATCAGTTTGCGTTTCATGTTTCGTCTCCTCGTTATAGGGCTCAGACGCCCAGGTAGTCGTGCAGCATGCCCATCTTCGACTGAAGCTCGGACGCCGCGAATCCCTCCACGATGCGCCCGTGCTCCATCACGAAAAACCGGTCGGCCAGCGGCGCTGCGAAGCGGAAGTTCTGCTCCACCATCACCACCGTGTATCCCTTCTGCTTCAGCATGCGGATCATTCGGTCCAGCGCCTGCACGATCACGGGCGCGAGGCCCTCCGAGATCTCGTCCAGGAGCAGCATCCTGGCGCCGGTCCGCAGGATGCGGGCCACCGCGAGCATCTGCTGCTCCCCGCCGGACAGGCGCGTGCCCTGGCTGGCGCGACGCTCCGCCAGGTTGGGGAACATCGCGTAGAGTTCCTCCACCTCCATGCCGCCGCTCGCCACCCTGGGCGGCAGCATCAGGTTCTCCTCGGCGGAGAGGCTGGCGAAGATGCCACGCTCCTCGGGGCAGTAGCCGATGCCCAGGTGCGCGATCCTGTGCGGAGGCATGGCGATCGCCTCGCGCCCGTTGATCATGACCGAACCGGTCCGGCGCCCGACCAGCCCGAGGATGGACTTGAGCGTAGTGGTGCGCCCGGCGCCGTTGCGCCCCAGCAGGGTCACCACCTCGCCGCGGTTCACCGAAAAGTCCACCCCGTGGAGGATGTGTGACTCTCCGTAGAATGCGTGAAGGTTGGATACGCGCAGGTACTCCACGCCGCTTGCCGGGGATGCCATGTCAGCCGTGCGCCCCCTGCAACTCGCCCTGGGTGGTGCCCATGTAGGCCTCCATCACCTGGGGATTGCGCGACACCTCGGCGTACGGGCCCTCGGCGATGATGCTGCCGCGCTGGAGGACGCTGATGGTGTCGGCGATGGAGGACACCACGTTCATGTTGTGCTCGACCATCAGGATGGTCCGGTTGGCCGAAACGCGCTTGATCAGGCCGGTGACCCGGTCCACATCCTCGTGCCCCATTCCCTGGGTAGGCTCGTCCAGCAGCATCAGCTCCGGCTCCATCGCGAGCGTGGTCGCGATCTCGAGCGCGCGCTTGCGCCCGTAGGGCAGCTCGACCGTCCGGGTGGAGGCAAAGCCGCCGAGGTCGACCTGCTCCAGCAACTCTGCCGCGCGGGCGTCGAGCCCGGAGAGCGACTTCTCGGACTTCCAGAAGTGGAAGGAAGTCCCCAGGCCGCGTTGCAGGCCGATGCGCACGTTCTCCAGCACCGTGAGGTGGGGGAACACGGCGGAGATCTGGAACGAGCGGATGATGCCGCGCCGCGCGGTCTGCGCCGGACGTTCTTGCGTGATGTCCACGCCGTTGTAGAGGATCTTCCCGCTGGTCGGGATCAGGAACTTGGTGAGCAGGTTGAAGAACGTCGTCTTCCCCGCGCCGTTGGGGCCGATAAGGGCATGAATCTCGCCGCGGCGCACGCGCATGTCCACGCCGCTGACCGCGACGAAGCCCTTGAACTCCTTGGTCAGGCTGCGCGTTTCGAGAATGACTGCATCGGCCATCATCGCTGCTCCGGACTCCCCCAGCGGCCGGAGCCGGCGCACGCGCGCCGGCATCCAGGCCGGCGCATTATGCGGCAGCGGGGAAACCCGCGCAAATGGTTCATTCTCCTAGGCTTTTTCGCCCCATTTGGGTGCGCGCTTGGCGACAAAGGCCGCGATACCCTCGGCCGAATCCGGCAGCATGAGGTTGCAGGTCATGGTTTCGGTCGCCAGCGCATAGGCGTCCTCCAGACCCATGTCGGCCTGCCTGTAGAAGGCCCGCTTGCCCAGCGCGATCACCTCGGCGCTGCGCGCAGTCACCGCCTCCGCAAAGCGCCGCACCTCGTCATCCAGCCGTTCGGCCGGCACCACGCTGTTCACCAGGCCCCATTCAAGCGCGGTTTCGGCATCGAACAAGTTGCCCGTGAGCAGCATTTCCATGGCCCGCTTGCGTCCGACGTTGCGCACCACGCCCACGACCGGCGAACTGCAGAAGACCCCGACATTGACGCCGGGCAGCGCGAAGCGCGCGGTATCCGCCGCGACAGCCAGGTCGCACATGGAGACAAGCTGGCAGCCGGCGGCCGTGGCCACGCCGTGCACCCGCGCGATCACCGGCTGGGGCATCTGCGTCAGCTTGAGCATCATCCGACCGCAGGACTCGAACAACGCCTGCTGCCAGGCACGGTCGGCGTCCGTCCCGCCCTGGTGCCCGCCCATTTCCTTGAGGTCATGCCCGGCGCAGAACCCGCGCCCCGCCGCAGCGAGCACCACCACCCTGGCCGACGGGTCGGAAGCGACGCCCGCCAGTTCAGACTCAAGCGCGGCGATCATCTCCATCGACAGCGGATTGAATCGCTCGCCCCGGTTGAGCGTCAGGGTCACCACACCCCGGTCCTGTTGCCTGGTCACCAGGGGGGGCCGGGACAGCGGCGGATCCTGCGGGTCAGCTTCGCTCATTGCGTTCCTCCGTCACGGTACGCGGGGCGTCCGGCTACTCGATCGCCGCGGCCGAACGCGCCTGTTCGCGCAGCACGAACTTCTGGATCTTGCCGGTGGAGGTCTTCGGCAGCACGCAGAAGACGACCTTGCGCGGGCACTTGAAGTGGGCAAGGTGGTCCCGGCAGTGCGCGATCACGTCCTCCCCGGAGAGCGTGGCTCCCTGCTTGAGTTCGACGAAGGCGCACGGCGTCTCCCCCCAATTGGGGTCCGGCGTGGCGACCACCGCGCAGGCCAGCACCGCGGGATGGCGGTAGATCGCGTCCTCGACTTCCAGCGACGAGATGTTCTCCCCGCCCGAGATGATGATGTCCTTCGAGCGATCCTTGATCTTCACGTACCCGTCCGGGTGCAGCACCGCCAGGTCTCCGGTATGGAACCAGCCGCCGGCGAAGGCCTCCTGCGTGGCCTTGGGGTTCTTAAGGTAGCCCTTCATGGCGATGTTGCCGCGGAACATCACTTCGCCCATGGTCTCCCCGTCTGCGGGCACCTCGCGCATGGTCTCGGGATCCATCACCGTCAGGCCCTCCTGGAGGTGGTAGCGCACGCCCTGGCGCCCAAGGCGCTCGGTGCGCTTGCCGATGTCCAGCGCGGCCCACTCGTCCTGCTTGGCGCACACCGCCGCGGGCCCGTAGACCTCCGTCAACCCGTACACATGGGACAACTCGAATCCCATGCGTTCCATGCCCTCGATCATGGAAGCGGGCGGCGCCGCCGCCGCGACCATGGCATGGACCTTGTGCGTGATCCCGGCCTTCATCTCGTCGGGCGCGTTGATCAGGCTGGAATGCACGATGGGCGCGCCGCAGTAATGCGTCACCTTGTGCTCGCGCATCAGGTCGAACACGGCCTTCGGCTCGACGCGGCGCAGGCACACGTTGGTGCCGGCATTGGCGGCAATGGTCCAGGGAAAGGTCCAGCCGTTGCAGTGGAACATCGGCAGGGTCCAGAGGTAGACCACGTGGTGCGGCATGCCCCAGACCAGCATGTTGGACACCGCGTTCAGGTAGGCGCCGCGGTGGTGGTACACGACACCCTTCGGATTGCCGGTGGTGCCCGAGGTGTAGTTGAGCGCGATGGCCTCCCACTCGTCCTCCGGGCGCCGCCATGCGAACGCGGGATCACCGCCTGCGAGGAAGGCCTCGTACTCGGCCGCGCCGATCCGCTCCCCGGGGCCCGCATACTCCGCGTCATCCACGTCGACGATGAAGGGCTTCGCCTTGGAAAGCGACGCGGCTTTGTGCATCACCGGGGCGAACTCGCGGTCCACGATCACGAGCTTCGCCTCGCCATGATCGAGCATGAACGCGATCGACTCGGCGTCCAGCCGGGTGTTCAGCGCGCACAGAACCGCTCCAAGCATCGGCACGCCGAAGTGGCACTCGACCATCTCCGGCGTGTTCGCGAGCATTACCGCAACGGTGTCGCCGACGCCCACTCCGGACGCGGCCAGCGCGCTCGCCAGCCTGCGCGAGCGGGCATAGGTTTCCGCCCAGGTATAGCGGCGCTTGCCGTGGACCACCGCAAGGCGCTGCGGGTGCACGCTAGCGGTGCGGTCGATGAAACTGAGGGGCGTGAGGGGAACGTGGTTGGCTGCGTTCCTGTCGAGGTCCCGCGCGTAGGGTGAGGCGCCGGGCGCGCCGGCATTGTGCGTTGCAGCCATGTTCCGGTCCGGTGGATGAAGGGGGCGACGATTCTGCCATGAAACACCAGGCGTACTTTCCGCACTGCAGCCCCCCGGCCGGCGCGCAGGGGGCTACCGTTCCAGCAGCCCGTGCCAGAGGGACTTGCCCTTCACCGCCTTGCCGATGCCGGCCAGCACGCGCTCGTGCTCGGCGAGTTCTTCCTCGTTCGCCCGCACCACCACCAGGTTGGCGCGGTCGATCTCTCCGCCGAAATCCTGCGCGTCCTGCGCGACGGCCGCGTCGGATTCAGCCGGGCCGCCCGACAGCAGGCTGTCCTGGCCGCGGGTCATGGACAGGTACACCTCGGCAAGCAGTTCCGCATCCAGGAGGGCGCCATGCAGGGTGCGGTGCGAGTTGTCGATCCCGTAGCGCTCGCACAGCGCGTCCAGCGAATTGCGCTTGCCGGGGTGAAGTTCCTTGGCCATGCGCAGGCTGTCGGCCACGCCCTCGCAGTAGGTCGACAGCGGCTTCATGCCGCAACGGCCGAGTTCCTGGTCGAGGAACTCCACGTCGAAGGCCGCGTTGTGTATCACCAGTTCCGCGCCCTTGATGTATTCGATGAACTCGGCCGCCACCTCGGGAAACTTCGGCTTGTCGAGCAGGAAATCGTCGCTGATGCCGTGCACCGCGAGCGCACCGGCCTCGCTCTTGCGCTCGGGATTGAGGTAATGGTGGAAATGCCGCCCGGACAGGCGGCGGTCGACCAGTTCCACGCAGCCTATCTCGATCACCCGGTCGCCCAGGCGTGCGTTCAGTCCGGTGGTCTCCGTGTCGAGAACGATCTGCCTGCTCATCGTCCTGCCCCGCCCGAGCGGGCCGCCTCGACGCCGCGGTTGGCCAACTGGTCCGCCCGCTCGTTCTCCGGGTGACCCGCGTGGCCCTTGACCCAGTGCCAGGTGATGCGGTGCTGCTGCACCAGGGCATCCATTTCCTTCCAGAGGTCCATGTTCTTCACCGGCTTCTTGTCCGCGGTGAGCCAGCCGCGCCGCTTCCAGCTCGCCAGCCACTCGGAGATCCCTTTCTGGACGTACTGCGAGTCGGTATAGACCTGTACGGTGCACGGGCGCTTCAGCACTTCCAGCGCGCGGATCACCGCCATCATCTCCATCCGGTTGTTGGTGGTCGCGGGCTCGCCGCCGAAGAGTTCGCGCTCCTCGCCGCCGAAGCGCATCAATGCACCCCATCCACCGGCGCCGGGATTGCCCTTGCAGGCGCCGTCCGTGTAGATCCGAACCGTCTCACCAGCCCTGCCACCTTCCGCCTGCGCATCCAAAATCCGTAGCTCCCCTGTTTCCATCTCGAATCGCAATACCTGCGGCCCCGCCGCCCGACCTCAACCGGATGTGCCGTTCCTCGGCCACGCCGCATCCGTCGGGCCCCGACCGTCCGCGCTTCGGTTCGCCCCGCTGTCGAACCCGCGGTTCACTCCCCTGCTCACCACAGGGGCCAGCGCCTTGGCCGGCGCGCGACGGTCGCGCCGCGCCAGGCCCACCAGGCGCATCCCGGCGGTGCGCTTGACGGCGCGCAACTGGTAGACGGCGCCGGCTATCGGCCACCAGCGGTCCCCCGCCTTCTCCATGAAGCCGAACCGCTGCAACCACAATGCGCTGCGAAACGGCGGCGCGAAACAACCGAACTGGCCGCCGGCGGGCTCGAATCCAAGCAGCGTCAGCCAGTCCTTGATTCGAAACAGCGACAGGAAGCGGCCGTTGTAGGGCGCCAGGCCGCCGCGGGCGCTGACCATGCGCCGCGCGCCCCACAGGGACAGCGGATTGAAGCCGGTGATGACCAGTTGGCCCTCCGGCACGAGCACGCGCTCGGCCTCGCGCAGTATCTGGTGCGGCTGGGCGCTGAACTCGAGCACGTGCGGCAGTACCACGAGGTCCACGCTGTGCGTGGCGACAGGCAGCTGCCACGGTTCGGCCACCAGCCCCGTGCCGGGTTCCAGGCCCGCCACGAACCGGTGCGGAATGCGGCTGTTGGCGAGGAAATCGATGCCGGGCAGCCCGACCTGAAGCGCATGGAAGCCAAAGGCATCGTCTACTGCCGCGTCGAAGCGCTCCCGCTCCCAGCCGAGCACATAGCGACCAGCCTCGCCGGCGAACCACTGCGACAGCGGGTCCGCGCCGGCATGACTCGCCGCATGGTTACTGGATTGGGTCATGGGGACGGAAATGGCCCAAAATGGCGTCTTGAGCACGGCCCTTCGGGCCGCCAGGGAGAAATGCCGCATGAGCTACCAAGTCGAGACCATCCCCGCCTTCAAGGACAACTACATCTGGGGACTGCGCGATGGCGGATGCGCCGCCGTGGTGGACCCGGGAGATGCCCAGCCGGTTCTGGAATGGCTCGCGCGCGAACGCCTGCGGCTGGTGGCGATCATCATCACCCACCACCATGCCGACCACATCGGCGGCATTCCCGCGCTGCTGGAGAAGTTTTCCGTGCCGGTGCATGGGCCCATCGGTGAAGAGATTCCGACCCTCACCAACCGCGTGGGGGGCGGTGATGCGATCCGCGTGCCGGAAATCGGCGCCGATTTCGCCGTGATCGACGTACCGGGCCATACCCGGGCTCACATCGCCTATTATGGGGCAGGGCACCTGTTCTGTGGCGACACCCTGTTCGCCTGCGGCTGCGGCAGGCTGTTCGAGGGCACGCCTGATCAGATGCACCGCTCCCTGGCGCAACTGGCCGCGCTGCCGGGCGATACCAAGGTGTATTGCGCCCACGAGTACACGATGTCCAACATCGCCTTCGCGCGCGCCGTGGAACCCGGCAATGCCGCCCTGGCCACGCGGGAGCAGCGAGACGCGGCCCTGCGACGCGATGGCCTGCCCACGGTGCCATCGACGATCACCGCAGAACTCGCCACCAATCCCTTCATGCGCGCCTCGGAACCGGAAGTCGCCGCCGCGGCAAGCACGCGGGTCGGCAAGTCCGTTACCGATCCGGTCGAGGTGTTCGCAGCGATACGCAGCTGGAAGAACGAGTTCTGAGCGGCACTCCCGCAGTGCGCCGGGCGGTCGGATTTCCCTTGCGGATGAAGCGCTTGCGCGCTCCGGTCGGATTGACCGGACAACCCGCCTCCGTTACCATCCATGGGTTGCCTAGGACGGAGGCCCGCCCGGTGCCGCACCACGGACGAGACCGACGTATCGCCGACCAGCCAGCCACGGTGCCGAGCCGCCGCATGCAGGCGCTGATTGGCAGGGCCTGCATGCTTGCGGCCATCGCATCCGCGGCGATCTGGCAGCCCGCGCGCTCGCAGGACATCTTTCCGCCCCCGCCCGGCGGATTGGTTGCGCCGGCCACGCAGTCGGTGCCGCAACCGGCCACACCCGCGGCAACCCTCTCCAGCCCTGCCCTTGCCTCGCCGGGGCCGGATGTGCCCATCACCGAAACGCGCGAAGTACGCGATCCGATCGCGCCCCTCGCCATCGACCTGACCGTCACTCACGACGACCTCTGGGTGCGGCTGCGCCGCGGTTTCGCGATCCCCGACCTGCAGAGTCCGCTGGTACAGGACCGGCAGATCTGGTACGCCGCGCGCCCGACCAGCATCAAGCGCATGGTCGAGCGCAGCCGTCGCTACCTGTACCACATCGTCGAGGAACTCGAGAAGCGCGGCATGCCCACCGAACTGGCGCTGCTGCCCATGGTGGAGTCGGCCTTCAACCCGATGGCGTACTCGCGTGCCCACGCATCCGGCCTGTGGCAGTTCATCCCCTCCACGGGCAAGTCCTACAACCTCCAGCAGAACTGGTGGTACGACGCCCGGCGCGACATCATCGCCTCCACGACAGCCGCTCTGGACTACCTCCAGTTCCTGTACGACATGCACGGCGACTGGCACCTTGCACTGGCGTCCTACAACTGGGGCGAGAACGCCGTCGCGCGCGCGATCGAGCGCAACAGGCGTGCCGGCCAGCCCACCGACTACCTCAGCCTGTCCATGCCCACCGAGACGCGCTACTACGTTCCCAAGCTGCAGGCGCTGAAGAACATCCTCGCCAATCCCGTGGCCTTCAGCATCGACGTGGACCCCATACCCAACCAACCCTACTTCGTCACCGTCTCCAAGACGAAGGACATCGACATCCGTACGGCGGCAAAGCTCGCGGACATGTCGGTGGAGGAACTGATCGCCCTGAATCCGGCCTACAACCGCCCGGTGATAACCAGCGCCCAGTCACGGACCCTGGTGCTGCCGGCAGACCGCGCCGAGCTTTTCGCCGCCAACCTGGAATCCCATGACAAGCCGCTGTCGGCCTGGCAGACCTACACGCTGCGCGCCGGCGACAAGCTCGACAAGATCGCCGCGGCGCACGGGATCACGCTGGCGCGGCTGCGCCAGGTGAACGGCATCACGGCCAAGAGCAAGGTGGGGCCGGGCCTGCAGGTCCTGGTGCCAGTCAAGGGGGCCGCAGTCTCGGCGGAACCGCTGCCGACGCTGTTCCAGCCGCCAGCGGCAACCGTTCCGGCGCGGGCGCAACCGCAGACTCGCGAAGTGTTCCACACGGTGCAGAAAGGCGACACGCTGCCCGCCATCGCGCAGCGCTACAGTGTCAGCGTGGAGGACCTGCGCCGCTGGAACCAGATCGGCCGGCTGGCGGCGGGCCAGAAACTGAAGATCGAGGTGAAGGCGCCCGCGCCCCGCGCCAGCAGCGCAGCGGGCCCCAAGCACGCGCGCAAGGCGCAGCCCAAGCGTGCCGCAGGCAAGCGGGCGGCAACGACGCAGCGCGCCCAGACGAAGCCCGCCGCGAAAAAGGCCCCGCGCTGATTCCAGGGCGGTGCGGCCACCGGGTTCACCGCCGCCCCGCGTCGCCGTACAGCCGGCAGGCCACGGTCACGCCGTCGGCCATCCTGGCCGCCTCCGGGTAACCCGCGCGGCACTCCGGCCGCGCCTCAGGGCAGCGTGGATGGAAGTGGCAGCCCGCCGGCGGATTCACGGGAGAGGGCAATTCACCCGACAGCCGGGGCGCCGACGGCGCCTGCAGGTCGATCCGCGGAACCGCCGCCAGCAGGGCGCGGGTGTACGGGTGCCGGGGAGTCTCCAGGACCCGCGCCGCCGGTCCGTGCTCGACGATGCGCCCGAGATACATCACCGCCACCTCATGGGCGAGGTACTCGACCACGGCGATGTTGTGGGTGATGAAAAGGTAGGCGATGCCGAGCTCATCCTGGAGCCGCTTGAGCAGGTTGAGGATCTGCGCCTGCACCGACACGTCCAGCGCGCTGGTGGGTTCATCGCACACGATGAGCCTCGGACGGACCGCCAGCGCGCGTGCGATGGCGATCCGCTGCCGCTGGCCGCCGGAGAACTCGTGCGGATAGCGCGAGCCCGCATCCGCCGGCAGCCCCACCTGGCCGAGCAGTTCCGCGACGCGCCCGGCCCGCTCCCCCGGCGCCGTGCCGCCCGCGAGGGCCTGCAGGCCCTCGCCGAGGATGTCGGACACCCGCATGCGGGGATTCAACGACGCGTAGGGGTCCTGGAAGATGATCTGGAACTCCGCTCGCCTCGGGCGCAGCGCAGCGCTGCCCATGCCGACAAGCTCGGTGCCGTCGAACCGCACGCTGCCGGCGGTGGGGCGTATCAGCTGGAGGATCGCCTTGCCGGCGGTGGTCTTGCCGCATCCTGACTCGCCCACCAGCGCGAGCGTGCGTCCGGGCGGGATCGCCAGCGACACGCCATCCACCGCCCTGACGTGGCCAACGGTGCGCTTGAGCAGGCCCTTGCGGATCGGGAAATGCACCTCCAGGCCCGATACCGACAGCAACGGCTCCCCGGGCGCGTCCTGCACCGCCACCGGCACGGCTGCCGCGCCGCCCGTGCCAGGACGAGAAGACGGTACTGCGCCCTGCTCCACCAGGAAACAGCGCGCCATGTGCCCATCGGCAACCGGCAGCAACCGTGGCGCGGACTGCCCGCACGCCGGCACGGCGTAGTCGCAGCGCTCGAAGAAGCGGCAGGCGCGGAACTCGGTGGTCAGCGGCGGCACGCTGCCGGATATCACTTCGAGCTCCGAGCGCCGCTTGGACGCGTCGGGCAGCGCCGCGAACAACTTGCGCGAATACGGGTGCCGTGGCGAAGCGAAGAACTGTTCGCGGCTGCCGACTTCGACGATCTGGCCCGCGTACATCACGGCGACGCGATGCGCCATCTGCGCGACCACGCCGAGGTCGTGGGTGATCAGGAGCACTGACATCCCGCGTGAGTGCTGGATTTCCTTGATCAGGTCAACGATCTGCGCCTGGATCGTGACATCCAGCGCAGTGGTGGGTTCATCCGCCACAAGGATGTCCGGCTCTGCCGCCAGTGCGCAGGCGATCATCACGCGCTGCTTGAGTCCGCCGGACAACTGGAAGGGGTACTCGCCGAGGCGCCGCGTCGAATCCGGGATGCCCACGGCATCCAGCAGCGCGCGGGCACGGGTGACAGCCGCGTCTCCGGTCGCGATGCCGTGCCTGAGGATCACCTCCAGCAACTGCTCGCGCACGGTCAGCACCGGGTTGAGGCTGGTTGCGGGCTCCTGGAAGATCATCGCGATGCGCCTGCCACGCACGTCGCGCATCAGGCGCTCCGGCAGCGCGAACATGTCGGTTGGCGCGCCGGCGGCGGCAGCGAGCCCGGGCGCAGCCGCCAGCATCGCCTCGCCGCCCACGATCGCCGCAGCCTCGGGCAACAGCCGCAGGATGGAAAGCGCCGTCATCGACTTGCCGCAGCCGGACTCACCCACGAGGGCGAAGGTCTCGCCGCGGCGCAGTTCCAAGTCGAGGCCGTCGATGGCGCGCACCGTGCCGGCGTCGGAATCGATCCACGTGCGCAGCCCGTTGACCGACAGCAGGGGCGCGTTCATGCGGCCGCCACTTCCCTTGATGCATTGGCGGGATCGGGGGCGCGCACGACCCGCACACGCGGATCGAAGGCATCGCGCACCGCGTCAGCGAACAGGTTCGCCGCCAGCACCAGGACGAACATGAAGGCGAAGGCCGAGGCCAATGACCACCACACCATGGGCTCGCGCCCCATTTCCAGGCGCGCTGCGTTGATCATCGTGCCGAAGCTGGTCATGCTCGGGTCCACGCCTACGCCCACGTAGGACAGTACCGCCTCGGCCAGTACCAGGCCGGAGAAGTCCATCACCACCGAGATCAGCACGATGTGCATCAGGTTGGGCAGCAGGTGGCGGGTCATGATCCGCCAAGGGCGCACGCCGAAGGCCTGCGCAGCCTGCACGTACTCCAGTTCGCGCAGCTTCAGCGCCTCGCCGCGAAGCAACCGGCACAGGCCGGTCCAGCTGGTCACCCCGAGGATGAGGCACAGGAACAGCAGCCGGAAATCGGCGCGCTCGGCCGCGGTCTGGAACAGCTCGGGGCGGGTCTCCATCTGCACCTGCAAAACGAGTACCGAGGCGGCGATCAGCAGCACGCCGGGGATGGAGTTGAGCGTGGTGTAGGCGTACTGGATCAGGTCGTCCACCCAGCCGCGCAGGTAGCCCGCCATGATCCCCAGCAGGACGGCGAAAGGCAGCATTACAAGCGTGGTGAGCGTGCCGATCACCAGCGCGGTACGGATGCTCTTGAGGGAAAGGTAGAGCACGTCCTGCCCCACCTTGTCCGTTCCCAGTACGTGGTAGCCCTGCGCGAGCATCGCCGCGGGAAAGGCCAGTGCGAACAGCGCACCCAGCACCAGCAACACCGCGCGCCATGGAATCCCGGTCGCCCCGCGCCAGATGTCGCGCAGGTGTGCATCCAGCGGGACCCGCGGCGAGGGGCGGGATGCGATGCCGACCACGGCGCAGGCCAGCAACCAGGCGACCAGCGCCAGCGCGAGGCCGCGCATCACCCTGCCGACCACGTCCTGTCGCCAGTCGGCAGCGGGGTCGCGAAGGTGCGCGCCGCCGTGGCGCAGGCGCGGATACTCGCGCGCCTGGCCGCCGCCGGGACGCTCCACGGTCTCGCGCGAAAAAGCATGCGTTGCGAGCGGCGACGAATAGGTGCGCTCCGGACGCGTCGCGATCGGCGCCAGCAACACGTCCAGCGCGCTGCGTACCTCGGGCGAGTACGCCGCGACCCGCGCACCCTTGCCGCCCGGCTGGGCAGAAGCGCCGCGCGCGTCGATGGCCGGGCGGAAATGCAGGGAATCGAGCAGGCCCACCAGCAGGAACGCCCCCAGCACCACGGCCGAACCCATGCCCACCGGGCTGCGTGCGACGCGCTTCCACGGCGCCGCCAGGTGCTCGTGGCGGCGCACGTGCGCGGCGAACAGCAGCACCACCAGGATCAACAGGTACACCAGCGCGTCGGTCCAGAGCACCACGGGCAGGAACATCAGCCCCTCCCCCGGGAAAGCGGCAGGCGAAGGCCAGCGGCGCTCATTCGAACCTCACGCGCGGGTCGACCAGCGTGTACGAAACATCGGTCAGCAGCAGGCCCGCGATGTAGAGCACCGAACCGATGAACACCATGGACCGGACCACGCCGAAATCCTGGGATTGGATGGCCTCGATCGTGTAGCTGCCCAGCCCAGGTATCCCGAAGAACGACTCGGAGATCAGGCTGCCCATGAAAAGGAGCGGTATGGCCACCACGGCGCCGGTAAGGATGGGGATCATCGCGTTGCGCAACACATGGCGGAAGAACACCGCGGCCTCGGTCAGCCCCTTGGCTCGCGCGGTGCGCACGTAGTCCCGGTACACCTCCTCGAGGAAGATGGTCCGGTACCAACGGCTGCCCGATCCGATGCCGCCTATGACGCCCACTACCACAGGCAACGCAAGGAAGCGCAGCGCGTCCGCGCCAGGCGCGTAGCCGGATATCGGAACCAGGCTCCACACCTTGGCCACCAGGTACTGCCCGCCGATGATGTAGAACAGCGAGGAGATGGACATCATGGCCACGCACAGCACCACGCCCCAGAAGTCGATATAGGTGGCCCGGAAGAACGCCATCAGCAGGGCGAAGGTGATGTGCACCGCGAGGCCGACGAGGAACACCGGCAGCGCCAGCGCCAGGCTGGGCCACATCCTGGTCAGGATCTCGCTGGCGATGTCGCGCCCGTCATCGGCGCGCCCGAAGTTGAAGCGGAACATCTCCAGCGACTGGCGGAAGTACAGCGTCTCGGTGAACTTGCCGGTGCCCGAGGCGGCGTCGTTCCACAGCAACGGCTTGTCATAGCCCCGGTCGGCCTTCCATTTCTCGATCGCCTCGGCTGTCACCCGCTTGGCGCCAAGCTGCATCCGCGCCATGTCATCGGGCGTGTTGACCTTGAAGAACAGCGCGAAGGTAACCAGGTTCACGCCGACCAGGATGAGCACGGCGTACAGGCAGCGGCGCAGGATGTAGGCGCTCATGCCCGCTCCACGGAACCGCGGCCGGTGCGCGCCTCGCGCGCGCGCCAGGTCCGCACCGCCGGAATGCAGCCCAGGCCCAGCACCAGCAGGGCCAGCAGCGCCGGCCACAGGCGCGGCGGATTCCATTCAGCGCGCCGCGCCTGGCGCAATGCAGGGTCGAGGCGGTGGTACTTCAGCCCGTTGCGCGAGATCTGGTTCGGCTTCACGTTGGACAGCCAGGCGTGGTACAGGCCGTAGTCCTTGGGGTGGTAGCCCCAGACCCAGGGCGCATCCTGGCGCAGGATCGTCACCATGCGATCGATCAACTGCTGGCGCTCCGCCCCGTTGTCCATGTTCTTCATGCGCTCGAACAACCGGTCAAACTCGGGGTTCACGTAATTGCTGCGGTTCTCGCCGTTGGACTTCGCCACCGACTGCGGCCCGTACAGCAGGAACAGGAAGTTCTCGGGATCGGGATAGTCCGCGTTCCAGCCCAGGAAGTACAGCTGGGTATTGCCCTTCCTGACCTTTTCCTGGAACCGGTTCCAGTCGGTGGCGCGGATTTCGAGCTGGATGTCGATCCTCTGGAACTGCTTGCGGTACCAGTCCAGGCGCGCCTTGTCGCCCGGCCCCCGCGATACCGTGTCCAGGTACAACACCAGCGGCTGGCCGGTGCGCGAGTCGCGTCCGCCGGGGTAGCCCGCCTCTGCGAGCAGCTTCCTGGCGGCCTCGATCGGCTTGCGCTTGGGCTGCCCGTCGCGCATGTCGTACACCACAGGATTGACTCCCTCCACGCCGTCGCGGAAGCCGAAGATGCCCGGCGGCACCGGCCCCTGGCCCGGGATGCCGCGGCCATTGGCGAAGATCGAGATGAACTCCTCGAAATCGAGCGCGATGGACACGGCCTGGCGCAACTTGCGTGCCCTATCCGCCGCCTCGCCCCCCGAGGCTGATCCGACGACCGGGTCAAGCCAGTTGAACGCCATGTAGAACGTCGTGGTCGCAACCGAAGTGCGCAGTCGGATTCCGCGCGCTTCCATCTGCGCGGACAGCGCCGCATCGCCCTCCATCCCTATGCGCACCGCGTTGTCGAAATTGTCGTTCGATATCCCCGACTGGTCGTAATAGCCCTGCAGGAACTTGTTCCAATAGGGAATGCCCTCCTTCTCGCGCGTGTAGACCACCCTGTCGATGAAGGGCCCGGACTTCCCCGCGTCACGAAGCAGCCCCTCGGCGGCATCCTGCGGCTCGCCTTCGGAGGGGTAAGGCGCACCCCGGTAGTTCGGATTGCGCTCCAGCACCATGCGCGCGTTGGGATTGTTCTCCGTGAGCATGTAGGCGCCCGTCCCCACCGGGTACCAGTCCAGCGTCAGGTTGCGTTCGGCCATTCCTGGCTGGGCATAAAAGCGGTCCGCCTCGGGTGGCACGGGAGCGAAGAACGGCATGGCCAGCCAGTACAGGAACTGCGGATACTTGCCCTTGATGCGGATGCGGTAGGTGTGCGCATCGACCACCTGCGCGCCCGGAAAGTCGAACTGTTCGAGGTCCAGGTAGGCCTGCGCACCACCCGCGGCCCGCACGCGCTTGTCCTCTGCAGCCAACCGCTGCGCGAACTCCTTGAGACCGTCGATATGGTCGGCCATGTGGCCGAGGATGGGCGAGTGCACGCGCGGGTGCGCAAGCCGCTTGATCTGGTGGACGTAGTCCGCGGCAACCAGGTCGCGCGTCCCGGTGCGGGGAAAATCCGCGATGCGGCGTTTGTCGCGCAACGCGCGCTCGTCCAACCCGAGGTAGAGCGGCCGCCCAGCCTCGTCCGTTGCGAAAGCCGGATGCGGCTGGAAGCGCACTCCCGGCTGGATTCGCACCTCGTAGACGGTATAGGCAATGTCCTTCACTTCCGCCGACCGGGGCAGTTCGCGGTCACGCGCGTCGAAGTAGCGTGGCTGCGGCATCTCCCGCGCGGTTCCCGGGACCAGCGTGTAGGGACGCTTGAGGTAGTGGTACTGCAGCGGCGGCTCGTAGACCTGCCAGATGAAGTCAAACTCGTCCGAGGTGTACGCCTGCGCCGGGTCCAGGTGCTTGGGTCGTTCGGAGAAGGAGCTGTAGAGGGTATTGCCTCCCCGCTCCGTCGAGGGATAGGGATCGTTCCAGGCATCCCCGCAGCCGCCCAGCAGCAGGGCCGCGCATGCCAGCAGCGCGCACAGCGCGCCTCGGGGCGATCGACCATTGCGGGACACCGGGACCATGCGGACAGTGTAGCGAAATCGACGCCGGGCCGCGGACGCACGGCCGGGCACGGCGTGGCCGGCGGATATAATCCGTGCGTCCACTCCAGGAGCAATACATGGGTTTCCTCGCAGGCAAGCGCATTCTCGTCACCGGACTGCTGAGCAACCGCTCGATCGCCTACGGGATCGCGCGCTGCTGCCACCGCGAGGGGGCCGAACTGGC
>CAIVVS010000080.1 GCA_903909415.1 uncultured Pseudomonadota bacterium
GGCGGGGGTGCCGGTGTCGTTTGCATCCGACAACGTGCCGGTGTCGCTGTGGCCCTGCGTCTGGCAGGCGACCGAGCGCATCGACCGCAGTACCGGCACGGTCATCGCCCCGCGCCAGCGGATCAGCCGGGAGGATGCGCTGCGCTGCGTGACGCAGCACGGCGCTTGGCTGTGCGGCGACGAGGACCGCCGCGGCAGCCTGGAGCCCGGCAAGCTCGCCGACCTCTTGGTGCTGCCCGTGGACCCGCTGACCGTGCCGACTGCCGACCTGTCCGGCATACGGCCGGACATGACCGTGGTCGGCGGCAGGGTCGTCTGGGAGCCCGAGCCCGGCTGAGCGCCCGGCGCTGTGCCGCACTGCTACGCTGTGTCCTGTCCGGCCGGCTTGGTTGCGAGGCGTAATACGCTAGGTCACCCGACGCCATCGTTGGCCGCTCGAGAGGTGACTACCCGCAGCGTTGTTGCATTGCGGAGTCGGTGCCCCATCGTGGACCCGACAAGCTAGAAATTGATCAAGTGCCGGATTTCATTGGACAAAGCGCTTCCAAGGCATTGCGGTTCGTCATGTCAGGGCGCATTCGTTTCAGCGCGCAAGCGGATTCATCCGGGCAGGGAGAGTCCCATCCATTCGGTTCGGACCGGATGTACGTAGGACCGCTCCGCTGCAGGGGCCGTTCGGCCTTGCCGCAAGCTTTCAGCAAGCTTCGCGCACCTTCGAGTGCACTGCGCGCACGAATGTTGGGCGACGAATCCGTTCTCGCTTGCCTACCTATAGAATGCCGTCCAAATGAATACACACGCTGGCTCCAGTTCTGCGTTCTCGGTCGTAGGTTTGGCACTCGCCCGTCCATACACGTTCATCGTCATGGCGATGCTGATCGTTCTCGCGACGCCGTTTGCGCTGCGCAACATGGCGACGGATATCTTCCCCGAGATTGATATCCCCGTCGTCAGCATCATCTGGAACTACAACGGCCTGTCCGCGCAGGAGATGGGGCAGCGCATTGCCGGCCAGACCGAGCGCGGCCTGACCACCACGGTCAGCGACATTGAACACATCGAATCCACCTCGCTGTCCGGCGTCACGGTCCTCAAGGTGTTTTTCCAGCCGAATGCGAACATCCAGACCGCGCTGGCGCAGGTAGTCGCGGCGGTCCAGCCGCAGGTGCGCCAGTTGCCGCCGGGCATAACGCCACCGCTCGTGATCAAGTATTCGGCCTCGAGCATTCCGGTTCTGCAACTCGCGCTTTCCAGCCCGACCCTGCCGGAGCAGGCGGTGTTCGATGCGGCGGTCAACCAGTTGCGGCCGCAATTGATCACGATTCCTGGCGCTGCGATTCCGTTTCCCTACGGCGGAAAGATTCGCGTCATGTCGGTGGACCTGGACCTGCAGCAGTTGCAGGCGAGAGGACTGGCGCCGGCAGATGTAGTCAACGCGGTCAACGCCCAGAACCTCATTCTTCCATCCGGGACCGCCAAATTCGGCGATACCGAGTTCAGCGTGAAGATGAACAGTTCGCCCAACGCAATCAGCGGGCTTGGCGACCTCCCGGTACGCACCGTCGGCGGTGCGACGATCTATGTGCGCGACATCGCTTCCGTGCGGGATGGCTTCTCTCCGCAGACCAATATCGTACGGCAGGACGGCACGCGTGGGGTTCTGCTTTCTGTCCTGAAGAACGGCGGCGCGTCGACGGTGGATATCGTCAACAGGCTGCGTGAAATCCTTCCGAGGGCCACGCAGATACTCCCGCCGGACATCAAGGTCACCGCGCTTTTCGACCAGTCTGTTTTCGTGAAGGCGGCGATCGAGGGCGTTGTCATCGAAGCCCTCATAGCGGCCGGCCTGACTGCGCTGATGGTGCTCCTGTTCCTTGGCAACTGGCGCAGCACCTTGATCATCGCGCTGACGATCCCGCTGTCGATCCTTGCATCCATCCTGGCTCTGCATGCGCTGGGGGAGACGCTGAACCTGATGACCCTGGGTGGCTTGGCCCTCTCGGTGGGCATATTGGTGGACCAGGCAATCGTTACTATCGAGAACATCGAGCGCCACCTGCACCTGGGAGCTGATCTCAACGAGGCCATCCTCGTGGGTGCCGGGGAGATCGGGGTGCCCGCCTTTGTCGCCACGCTTTGCATCTGCATCGTGTTCGTCCCGATGTTCTTCCTTTCTGGCGTTGCGCGATACCTTTTCGTCCCGATGGCTGAAGCCGTGGTCTTCGCGATGATTGCCTCCTACATCCTCTCGCGGACCTTGGTCCCCACGCTCGTCATGCTGCTGATGCGAGGCGTTCCCAGGGAAGGCGCTCTCGCGCACGGCGATGTGGCGCAGAGCGGCATGCTGCAGCGGGTGTACCGGGGATTCGACCAGAAGTTCGAGCATGTCCGGAGGGCTTACGCCCTCACGCTGTCGGCGTCGCTTGCCAAGCGCAAGTCGTTCGCGGCACTTTTCCTCCTTTTCTGCGCATTGTCGTGCGCGCTGTTCCCCTTGCTGGGGCGCGACTTCTTTCCGAGCGTGGATGCCGGGCAGATCCGGTTGCACTTGCGCGCGCCTTCCGGCACGCGCATCGAGCAGACGGCGCGCATCGCCGACCAGGTGGAGGACGTGATCAGGGAACTGGTGCCGCCGCACGAACTGGAAACAATCCTGGACAACCTTGGGGTGCCGAACAGCGGCATCAACCTGTCCTACAGCAACGCCGGTACGATAGGTACGTTCGACGGCGAGATCCTGATGTCTCTCAAGAAGGGCCACCGTCCGACTGACGAGATCGTCGACCAGCTGCGTGCAGAGCTGCCCAGGCGTTTCCCAGGCGTAGAGTTCTTCTTCCAGCCTGCGGACATCGTCACGCAGATCCTCAACTTCGGCCTGCCTGCCGCGATCGACGTGCAGTTCTCCGGCCCGGCGATGTTGAAGAACGCGGAACTGGCCGGCGAGCTGGTGAAGTCATTGAAGGAGATTCCCGGGGCGGTGGATGTGCACGTGCACCAGCGCCTGGACAACCCCGCGATCGATCTCCAGATGGACCGGACACGGCTCCAGCAGGTCGGATTGACGGCGTTCAACGTGGGTCAGAACGTGCTGATCTCGTTGGCTGGCAGCGCGCAGACCGCTCCGGCCTTCTGGCTCAATCCACAGAATGGCGTGGTCTACAGCGTGCAGATGCAGGCCCCCCAGTACAAGATTGACTCCCTGGATGCCTTGCTGAACATTCCTGTCGGCGCCGCCGGTCCGGGCAGCTCGGCCGTCGGTGGGCCGCAGATTTTGGGGAACCTCGTCGATGCGCGCCCTAGTCGGAGCCTGGCGATCGTTTCGAGGTACAACATAACCCCGGTCGTGGACGTCTATGTGAGCGTTCAGGGCACTGATCTGGCGTCGGTCGCCAGGCAGGTGCAGGCCCGGGTGGATGAGATCCGACCGAAGCTGCCCCGGGGAAGCCAGGTGACCATTCGCGGTCAGGTGCAGACGATGCAGGAGTCGTTCACAGGTCTCGGCGTGGGGCTGGCGATGGCGATTGTCCTGGTGTACCTGCTGATCGTCGTCAACTTCCAGTCGTGGATCGACCCTTTCGTCATTGTCATGGCGTTGCCGGCAGCGCTCGCTGGTATCGCATGGATGCTTTACATCACTGGAACGACGCTCAGCGTGCCGGCGCTGACCGGAGCGATCATGACCATGGGGGTGGCGACTGCCAACAGCATACTTGTCGTGTCCTTTGCGCGCGATCGCCTCGCCCAAGGCGTGCCGCCCCTCTCTGCCGCGCTTGAGGCCGGCGCAACCCGTATCCGTCCGGTGCTCATGACTGCGTTGGCCATGGTCATCGGGATGATTCCAATGGCTCTCGGTATCGGAGAGGGAGGCGAACAGAATGCACCGCTCGGACGCGCCGTTATCGGTGGCTTGATCTTCGCCACCGTTTCAACCCTGTTCCTTGTTCCCGTGTTGTTTGCCGAGGTCCATCAGCGACTGGCCCATCGCAAGGCGATGCGTGGCGGGGTTTCCTTGGGGGCCGGCACGGCGACCGGATCCCCAGTCGGCATTGCACAACCGGAGTAGCGCTTCCATGTCCGAGCAACGACATCATGACCTTGCAATCCACCCGATCGACGGCGTATCGGTGGATGACTTGGTCAAGCGACGCCAGATGGTCCGGCGAAGCAAGTTCCTTACGGTTTTCGTTCTGGTATTGCTCGTGCTGGGTGCGGGACGGTCCATGGTGATCCGGGCATCGAACGCGAAGGCGCTGGAAGCGGGGACCGCCGAGCGGGCAAAACTGTATGTCAAGGTCACCCAGCCTCGCGTGGCGGGGACGGGGCAGTCGCTGGTTCTGCCCGGAACGCTGCAAGGGTTCGTGCAATCTCCGATCTCGGCGCGTGCGAGCGGCTATTTGCGGAGCTGGAAGAAGGATATCGGGAGCAAGGTCAAGGCGGGAGAGCTCCTTGCCGAGATCGAAGCGCCGGAGATCGACCAACAGCTCACGCAGGCCATTGCGGCCCGCCAACAGGCCGCGTCCAGCCTTGCCTTGGCGGCGAGTACGCTGGAGCGCTGGGAGGGGTTGCGCAAGCGTGACGCCGTTTCCCAGCAGGAGCTCGAGGAGCGCCGCAGCAATGAAGCGCAGGCCCGCGCCAACCTTGCCGCAGCCGACGCCAACGTGGAGCGGCTTCGCCAACTCGAAGGATTCAAGCGTGTGGTTGCGCCGTTCTCCGGCGTGATCACGCGGCGCAACGTGGACGTCGGCGACCTGATAGACGCAGGTGGCGGGGCGGGACGGGCCCTTTTCCTTTTGACGCAGACCGATCGGCTGCGGGTCTATGTCAACGTGCCACAATCCTACGCCCACTTGGTGAAGCTCGGCCAGGATGTGACGGTCACCCAGGCGGAACTGGCCGGTCAAGTGTTTCGCGGACAGGTAGCGCGCACGTCAGGATCCATCGATGCCGTGACGCGTACCATGCAGATCGAAGTCAGCCTTTCCAACAAGGATGGCACGCTGATGCCGGGCGCCTTCATCCAGATAGCGCTGCCGCTGAAGGCAAGTCAGGCGGTTACGGTTTCCACCAATACCCTCATGTTCCGCAGCGAGGGCATACGCGTGGCGGTCGTCGATGCCCAGGGCGGCGTGAAGCTGCGCACAGTTAAGGTCGGCCGCAACTACGGCGAGATGATCGAGGTGCTCGACGGACTGGCGCCCACGGACAAGGTGGTACTCAATCCCCCGGATTCCCTGGGCGATGGCGACAAGGTCACCGTTGTCGTCGCGGCGGCACCATCCAAGAGTGGCGACGCGCCCAAGGGCGGGACGGACCCGAAGTCCGGGGCGACGTCCAAGGCAGCTGCGGGCAAGGACAAGACGTGAGGAACCTGGTCCGTGGTCGGGCCGGTGTACTTGCCTGGGCCGTGATTCTTCCGGCGCTGCTGGGCGCGTGTACCGCCGGGCCCGACTATGCCAGGCCCGCTCTGGATATGCCGGCCGAGTGGAAGGTTGAGGCCCCGTTCCGCGTTGGCAAGCCGATGGACGGCGCCCCCAAGGGGCCGTGGTGGAAACGATATGGGGATCCACAACTCGATCAGTTGCAGCAAAAGGCGCTTGCAGACAGCGCAACGCTGGCTATCGCGAACGCCCGGCTTACCCAGGCCAACGCCTTGTTGGCGGCTGCGACTGCGGGGCTGTTTCCGCAGATCTCTTTCGGTTCGCGCGACCAGCGGTTCCGCACTTCTTCGTTCCGCCCTCTGACGAACAACGTCGCGCCCCAGTTCTCGACGACGCAGACCGACCTTGTACTGCAGCTCAACGCCAGCTACGAAGTGGACTTGGCCGGCAGGGTGTCGCGGACCATAGAGGGTGCCAAGGCGACGGCGGAGCAGTCAGCCGCGGATCTCGAGAACGTGCGACTGCTCCTGACCGCGGATGTGGCCACGGCCTACCTGAACCTTCGGGCGATCGACATCGAGTTGGATGTGCTGGCGCGTTCCATTGCTCTCCAGCGGCGCTCCCTGACGCTTGCTTCGTCGCGCTACGACCTCGGCGCCGCGTCGGGCCTGGACCTGGCGCAGCAGAAAGCGTTGCTGGACAACACGCTCACGCAGGTTGACGTGCTCAAGCGAACCCGGTCGCAGTTCGAGAACGCGCTTGCGACGCTGACCGGGACCCCCGCGCCACAGTTTTCGATTGCGCCGAAAGTCCAGACGCTCGAGCCACCGTCTGTTCGTCTTGGCGTGCCCTCGGATGTGCTCGAACGCAGGCCTGATGTCGCGGCAGCGGAACGCGCCATGGCTGCGGCGAACGCGCAGATCGGTGTTGCAAACGCCGCGTATTATCCAAGCGTCCTGCTTGGTGCTTCCGCCGGGAGTGAGGCGCGGTTTGCGCGCAACCTTTTCCAGCAGTCGGCGTTTCTGTGGTCGCTGGGAACCACCATTGCGCAGACCCTGTTTGATGGAGGCCGTGTAAAGGCGCTGGATGCCGGTGCACGCGCCGCCTATGACGCGACCGTGGCGAATTACCGGCGCGTCGTGCTGACGGCGATGCAGGAGGCAGAAGACGGAATCCTTGGTCTCGCCGCGCTGGAGAGGGCCCATGAGCAGGCGCGCGTGGCAGTTTCCAGCTATTCCCGTGTACTTGAACTCGCGACAGCCCGTTACGAGGGGGGCGTTGCGACCACCCTCGACGTGATTGTGGCGCAGCAGTCGCTGCTCAACAGCGAGCGGCTGGCAGCCCAGTTGCTCGGGCAGCGCCTGCTCGTATCGGTGTTCCTGACAAGGGCGCTTGGGGGCGACTGGGAGGGGCTGAAGGGCCCGACTCCAGATCAGGTTTCTTCGGGGAACTGACTTTCAGAAGGCCCTTGTGTACGTGGTCGCGCCGCGGGGAAGTTCGTGCCCCGCGCGTACCGGCAGCCTCTTTGCGGGGTTGGGCGCACGTATAATCAGACGTTTTTGGCCCTCCCATGTTGCTGAAGAATCTGGTGGTATTTCGCCTGCCCGCGGCGGAGGACATTGACGGGGACACGGCTGAACAGGCGCTCGCTCGCCAGCCGCTTCTGCCCTGCGCGGGGTTGCAGATGGAGAGCCGTGGCTGGGTTTGTCCACATGAGGATGGCATCTTCCTCTACGCACAGAACCGTCAGTGGTTGATGTCGCTGGGCGTAGAACAGAAATTGCTTCCCGCGTCCATCATCCGGCAGGTCGCTGCCGAACGGGCGGAGGAACTGGCGCGAAAGCAGGGCCATCCGGTCGGACGCAAGCAGATGCGGGAACTCAAGGACCAGGTGACCGATGAGTTGCTTCCCCGTGCGCTCTCGAAACGTCGCACCACCGCCGCATGGATTGACACGGTGAACGGCTGGCTTGTGGTCAATGCATCCGGTGATGCGCGTTCCGACGAGTTCCTTGAGTCCTTCAGGCGTGCTGAACTCGGGCTTTCCCCAAGGACACTTGAGACGCAGCGATCCCCGGCCTCTGCGATGGCGGACTGGCTCTCGCGTGGGGAGGCCCCGCACGGATTCACCATTGACCGGGATCTCGAGTTGCGCGCGTCGGACGCATCCAAGGCGACTGTCCGCTATTCGAACCATCCACTGGACGGCAAGGAAATTCGCGACCACCTTGCTTCGGGAAAGACGGTGGTGAAGCTGGGGCTGACCTGGAACAGCCGAGTATCCTTCTTGCTCACGGATCAACTGCAGGTGAAGCGCGTGACCTTCCTAGACCTCCTTGAGGCCGAAGGAGCGGGGGAGGGGCATGACGAGGATGAGCGATTCGAGATTGACTTCGCGCTGATGACCGGCGAATTGGCGGTTCTTCTGGCCGACCTGGTCAAGGTCCTGGGCGGTGAACTGGACCGGTCGAACGGCCTGGCCTGAGTGACAACACGGAAGAAGCCAACCTGCGGAAAGGGCTCCGCTCATACCGGACCAGCCCGCCCGGCTGGAATCCAGTGGTTCCCGTCCGCGCCCGCGTTGAGCGCGACTCCTTGTCCCGAACCGGCGGGATGTCGTGAAATTGGTGGAGGCGGGGGGAATCGAACCCCCGTCCGCAAGTTCTCCGCAGTCGGCACTACATGCGTAGCCTGATTGTTTGATTTAATCCCGTGCCCGCCAACCGGCAGGCTGACACAGGACGATCCGCTGGATTTTCGAGCCCGGCAGCACGGCAATGACGGGCCTTATCCGATGGAAATGACGCTGCGTGTCAGGGTCTCCACAAACCGGGGCTTGCGCTTCGGTAAGGGGTATGAGCCTGGGCCATCGGCAACCCAGTGCAGCGTCCAGCCGGTATTAAGCGGCTAGAGCAAAACGCTCGTCGTTGGCGTTTGTAGTGTTCCAGATGGATTTACGAGGTCACTGGTCCTCGGCATGCGCCTGCCTGCTTCGCAACCCACGTCGAGACCGGGTCGCCCCCATTCTTGCTAGATGGGGATTGTAACGCGGGAATCAAGCCCGGTTGGACGACTTGCGTGGCTCGTGCGAGACGAGGATGGCCGTGCCGGCTACAACAGACGCGGAATCCGCGCTGCGGCAGGCTTACAGGTGGACCAGGAGCTCCTCTGGCAGGTCGATCAGGGCATCGGCACCCCATTGCGCAGGACCCTCGCCATCCCCGAGGTAGCCGTAGTTGACGGCCACCGAGCGCATTCCCGCCGCACGCGCGGCCTGCACATCGCGAAGGTCATCTCCCACATACAGGCAGTCACCCGGTGCCATGTTGATGGCCGCGGCAGCGTAGAGCAGCGGCGCCGGATGGGGTTTTGCATGAGCCGTGGTATCGCCGCTGACGACGCAGGCCGCGCGCGTGGCAAGGCCCAACTGTGCGACCAGAGGCACGGCAAACCGGCTCGCCTTGTTGGTGACGATGCCCCAGGGCAGCCCCCGAGATTCGAGTGCAGCCAGCAAGGTTTCGGTTCCGGGAAACAAGCGCGTGTGGACACACAGGCTCGCCGAGTAATAGTCGAGAAAGCGGGACTTGTACTCTTCGTAGTGCGGGTCGGTTGGATCCATCCCGAAACCGGCTTTCAGCAGGCCACGGGCTCCGCTGGAGGTAAGCGGCCGCGTGGCGGACTCTGCGATGTGGGGCAACCCCTGCTCATCGCGCATGCGGTTGAGCGCCGCCGCGAGATCCGGCGCGGAGTCCGCCAACGTGCCGTCGAGGTCGAAGAGGACGGCACGGGTGCGCGATGTGCCCATTGGTGTCATGGGCGCGCGCACTGGAGCATGTAGTTGACGCTGGTATCGGCACCGAGCGAATACACGCGGGTGAGGGGGTTGTATCCCATGCCCTTCATCTCCCGGGCGTCCAGCCCGGCGGCGCGGCAGTGCGCGGCGAGTTCCGATGGGCGGATGAACTTGCTCCAGTCGTGCGTGCCTTTCGGCAGAAGGCGCAGCACATACTCGGCACCGATTACCGCGAACAGGTAGGACTTGGGGTTGCGGTTCAGCGTGGAAAAGAAGACGCTGCCCCCGGGCTTGACCATTGCAGCGCAGGCGCGAACCGTGCTCGCAGGGTCAGGGACATGCTCCAGCATTTCCATGCAGGTAACCACGTCGAAATGGGCTGGCGAGCGGTCGGCGAGCTCCTCGGCCGAGACCAGTTCGTAGTCGATGGAGAGGCGCGACTCGTGCAAGTGCAGTTTGGCCACGCCCAGCGCGCGTTCCGACAGGTCGATCCCCGTCACCGACGCGCCGCGACGCGCCATGGCCTCGGCCAGGATCCCGCCGCCGCAGCCGACATCCAGCACGGATTTGCCCGCCAGCCTGGCGAGGCGGTCAATCCAGGCAGTACGCAGCGGATTGATCTCGTGCAAGGGCCGGAACTCGCTGGCGGGATCCCACCAACGGTGCGCGAGGGCGCTGAATTTCTCGATTTCCGCAGGGTCGGCGTTGGGATGCATGGTGTGGACGATTTTACCGGCAGCCGAAGGCCGATCCGTATGCCCCAAAACAAAAGCCCCGCCGAAGCGGGGCTTTTGACGGAGCGGGGAGACGTTACTTGCTCTGCGTCCCGACCACTTCGATTTCCACGCGGCGGTTCTTGGCGCGGCCTTCTTTCGTCTTGTTGTCGGCGATGGGCTGCTTCTTGCCCTTGCCTTCCGTGTAGACGCGGTTGGCCGGAACGCCCTTGCTCACCAGGTAGGCCTTGACCGCTTCGGCGCGGCGCACGGACAACTTCTGGTTGTAGGCAACGCTGCCGATCGAGTCAGTGTGGCCGATGGCGATGATCACCTCGAGGCTGATCGGCTTGAGCTTGGCGACCAGGTCGTCCAGCTTCGCACGGGCGTCAGTCTTGATGACGGCCTTGTCGAAGTCGAACAGCGCGTCTGCAGCCAAGGTCACCTTCTGGGTCACAGGGGCGGGCTTGGCGGCCGGCTTTGCCGCAGGCTTGGGTGCCGGTGCAGCTGCGGGAGGTGCAGCGCGCGGCGCCGGGGCTGCGGGCTTGGCTGCGGGCTTGGCCGGTGCCTTCGGAACCAGATCCGGATCGCATTCCTCGATCGCCATGGCGGGCGACCAGTAACCGGTGCGCCAGCAAAGGTTGTACGGGTCCTTGACCACCGCACCGCGGGTGTCAACGAGATAGCCGCTGGTTCCGGCGCCTTGGGCCGCGACATGGGCCGACAGGCCGCCGAGCGCGATGGCGGAGGCCGCCACAAGCATTGCCGGTTTGATCAGGTTCTTGTACATGCTTTCCCCTCGAAAGTTGTTGCCAGGTCCTGCCCGAATCGCCGATTTCTCTTCCCACTTTCCGGCGCGTCAAGCTCTTGTTTCTAAGCCCTTGTTTCAGCGGCTAAGTTATTCTGCCACATCTCCACACGCTTGTCCAAGCCTCTGAAGGCCGGGGAAACGAGGGCGCGGCGGGCCAAAACCGGGTTTCCGGCCACCCAGACGTCGGTTACGTTTTCCCGGCCTGCGGCATAGACCAGGTGCGACGCGACATCGTATAGCGGCGCCAGATGCGGTCCCGACAGGTCGACCGCGCATAGATCGGCCCATTTGCCCGGAACCAGCGAACCGGTCGATCCATCCAGGCCCAGGGCCCTGGCCCCGCCCAAGGTCGCCGCGCGCAGCGCAGCATGGGCGGGCATGGCGCTGGCATCACCGGACACCGCCTTGGCCAGCAGCGCGGCGGTACGCATTTCCCCGAACAGGTCCAGCCGGTTGTTGCTGGCGGCACCGTCGGTGCCCAGGCCGACGTTGACGCCGGCGGCGCCCAAGGCCGCCACGGGAGCGAAGCCGCTCGCGAGTTTCAGGTTCGACGACGGGCAGTGCGCGACCGAGGCTCCCTGGCGCGCGAGCAGGTCGATCTCCATCCGCTCGAGGTGCACCGAATGCACTGCAATCAGGCGCGGGCCGAGCACGCCCAATCCTTCCAGGCGTGCCAGGGGACGCTTGCCGTGCTGCTGGACGCTTTGCTCGATCTCCTCCAGCGTTTCGTGCAGGTGCACGTGCACGGGGATGTCGAGTTCCTCGGCGATGGTGGCGATGCGCGTGAAGCTCCGGTCGCTGACGGTGTACGGGGCATGCGGTGCCATGCAGAACGAAAGCAGCGCTTCGCCCCTCAGGGCATCACGCATTGCCAGCCCTTTGGCAATGTAGTCCTCCGGGTCAGTGGCATAGGGAGTTGGAAACTCGATCACGATCATTCCCAGCGCTGCGCGCATGCCTGCGGACAGCGCTGCCCGCGCCGTGGCTTCCGGAAAAAAGTACATGTCGTTGAAGCAGGTCACTCCTCCGGACAGCATTTCCGCGCAGGCGAGCAGGGTCCCGTCGTGAACGAAGTCGGGGGACACGTGCTTGCGTTCCGCCGGCCAGATGTGCTCCTGCAGCCAGGTCATGAGCGGCAGGTCGTCGGCGAGCCCCCGCATCAGCGTCATGGATGCATGCGTGTGCAGATTGACCAGGCCCGGCAGCAGGGCGTGGTGCCCGAGGGTCACTTCCTGGGCGGCGTCGAACCGCCGCTCCGCCCCGTTCGAGGGAAGGACGGCAAGTATCCGGCCATCGCGAACGGCCACGCAGTGGTTTTCCAGCACCACGCCCGCGGGCTCGACCGGCACCACCCAGCGAGCCGAGATCAACAGGTCTGCTTTTTCAGCCATGGTTTCGATACCCAGGAAACGAAAGGCGACCGGGAAATCCGCCGGCCGACGGCACACAAACAAAAAGCCCCGCCTGAGGCGGGGCTGGTTGCAGGCGCGCGGGCAACTACTTGCCTGGCCCCTTGACAAGCACCTCGACGCGCCGGTTGGGCGCGAGGCAGGCGATCAACTCGCTGCGGTTCTTGCCGTCCGGGCAGAACTTTGCCGGCGCGGTCTTGCCCATGCCCACCGTCTCGACCTTGCTTGCCACGACACCCTTGCGAACCAGGTACGCCTTCACGGCATCGGCGCGTTTTGCCGACAGTTTCTGGTTGTACTGCTGACTGCCAAGGCGGTCGGTGTGTCCCGTGACGACCACGGCTTCAACGGTGGCGCAGCTTGCCATGCGGGCAAGGACGTCCTTGTCCAGGCGGGCGAGCGCGGCTTTGCTGAGTGTCGCCTTGTTGAAGGCGAACAGTTCATCCGCCTGGAGCGTGACCGTCGCGTCACAGCGCCGTGGCGCCGCCGCAGCGGGCTTCGCAGCCGGTTTCGCGGCAGGAGCGGCGGCAGGTGCGGCGGGGGCGGCAGGCTTGGGGGCGGGCGCGGCCTGGCGCGGAGCCGCAGCCGGTGCCGCCTTGGGAACGAGGTCGGGGTCGCACTCGGCGATGGCCATGGCTGGGGCCCAGTAGCCGGTGCGCCAGCACAGGTTGAAGGCGTCCTTGACCACGGCGCCGCGGGTATCCACGAGGTATCCGGAAGGCGACCCCTGCGCCGAAGCGGCAGCGGGAATGGCCAGCAAAGCCGCGAGAGCCGCGCTGCGGGCGGCCGGTCCGATCGAGAACATGCGTTTCCCCCTTGGGTCGTGTTTGTCGTGGGCCGTCGCAAGGCCGCATTGCGAATTGGCAACTGCGGTCGACGGCGCTTCGATGATACACCACGCCCCCTCGGCGCAATACCCCGCAGGGACCTCGAACCGCTGTGTCGGACGCACCGCATGGGCGGCCCGTCTCCCGGCGCGATAGGCCCCGGAAGCGGTGCCGGAACTGGTAAAATTTCGCGTTTTGCACAGACCGGCTTTTGGCCTCCCGCCAACGCCGGGCGCAGGCTGAAAAGGACGTTCGCCCTACATGGATCAGTTCGCCAAGGAAACGCTGCCGGTCAGTCTCGAAGAGGAGATGCGGCGCTCGTACCTGGATTACGCGATGAGCGTGATCGTGGGTCGTGCCCTACCGGATGTACGCGACGGACTCAAGCCAGTCCACCGGCGCGTACTTTTTGCGATGCACGAGTCGAACAACGTCTGGAACCGCGCCTACGTCAAATGCGCGCGCGTCGTCGGCGAGGTGTTGGGCAAGTACCACCCGCACGGCGATTCGGCGACCTATGAAGCGCTGGTCCGCATGGCGCAGGACTTCTCCATGCGCTACATGCTGATCGACGGCCAGGGCAACTTCGGCTCGGTGGACGGCGATTCGGCGGCAGCGTACCGGTACACCGAGTGCCGCCTGGAGCGCCTGTCCTCGGAACTGCTCGCTGACATCGACAAGGAAACCGTCGATTTCGTCCCGAACTACGACGGCAAGGAAATGGAACCCTCGGCGCTGCCGACCCGGGTGCCGAACCTGCTGATCAACGGGTCCTCGGGCATTGCCGTGGGCATGGCGACGAACATCCCGCCGCACAACCTCGGCGAGGTGGTGGACGCCTGCCATGCGCTGCTGGCCAACCCCGACATCACCATCGACGAACTGATCGAGTTCCTGCCGGCGCCGGACTTCCCGACCGCCGGCATCATCTACGGCGTGGCCGGCGTGCGCGAGGCCTACCGCACCGGGCGTGGCCGCTGCGTGATCCGCGCGCGCACCCACTTCGAGGACCTGGAGCGCGGCAACCGCCAGGCCATCGTGGTCGACGAGATTCCCTACCAGGTCAACAAGAAGAGCCTGCTCGAGCGCATCGCCGAGCTGGTGAACGAGAAGCGTCTGGAAGGCATCTCCCACATCCAGGACGAGTCCGACAAGTCCGGCATGCGGGTGGTGATCGAGCTCAAGCGCGGCGAACTGCCCGAAGTGGTGCTGAACAACCTGTTCAAGCTCACCCAGCTGCAGGACACCTTCGGCATCAACATGGTGGCGCTGACCGACGGCCAGCCCAAGCTGCTGAACGTCCGGCAGATGCTGGCGGCCTTCCTCGCGCACCGCCGGGAGGTGGTCACGCGGCGCACCGTGTTCGACCTGCGCGAGGCACGCAAGCGCGCCCACGTGCAGGAAGGGCTGGCGGTGGCGCTGTCCAACGTCGACGAGATGATCGAGCTGATCAAGGCCTCGCGCACGCCTGCGGACGCCAAGGCCGGCCTGCTCGGGCGTACCTGGCGCTCGGCGGTGGTCGAGGACATGCTCGGGCGCGCCGGTGCCGACGCATCGCGCCCGCTGGACGTGGCAGCGGGGGTCGGGCTGACAGCCAACGGTTACCAGTTGTCCGAGATCCAGGCGCAAGCCATCCTCGAGATGCGCCTGCAGCGGCTGACCGGCCTGGAGCAGGACAAGATCGTCGCCGAGTACAGGGAACTGCTGGACAAGATCGCCGACTTCCTCGACATCCTGGCGCGGCCCGAGCGGGTCACGCAGATCATCGCCGACGAGTTGTCGCAGATGAAGGCGATGTACGGCGATGCGCGCCGCAGCGAGATCGTTACCCATGCCGAGGACCTCGACATGGAAGACCTGATCGCGCCCGAGGACGTGGTGGTGACTTTCTCCCACGCCGGCTACGTCAAGGCGCAGCCGCTGACCGAGTATCGCGCGCAGCGCCGCGGCGGTCGCGGCAAGCAGGCGACCACGACGCGCGAGGACGACTTCGTCGAGAAGCTGTTCATCGCCAACACCCACGACACCATGCTGTGCTTCTCCTCGGCGGGCAAGGTGTACTGGCTGAAGGTCTACAACGTGCCGCAGGGAAACCGCACCAGCCGCGGCAAGCCCATCGTCAACGTGTTCCCGCTGGCCGAGGGCGAGAAGATCAACGCCGTGCTGCCGGTCAAGGACTACGACGAGTCCCGCTACGTGTTCCTCGCCACGGCGATGGGGACGGTCAAGAAGACGCCGCTCTCGGCGTTCTCCAACCAGCGCGAGAAGGGCATCATCGCCATCGAACTGGACGAGGGCGACCACCTCATCGGCACGGCCATCACCGACGGCAAGCATGACGTGATGCTGTTCTCGGACGCCGGCAAGGCGGTGCGCTTCGAGGAAGAGGACGTGCGTCCGATGGGCCGGGTGACGCGGGGCGTGCGCGGCATGCAGCTCGACGAGGGGCAGCGCGTGATCGCGATGCTTGTCGCCGATGACACCCCGCGCACGGTGCTGACGGCCACCGAGAACGGGTTCGGGAAACGCACCCCGATCGGCGAGTACACCCGCCACGGTCGGGGCACCAAGGGCATGATCGCCATCCAGACCACGGAGCGCAACGGCCGCGTGGTCGGCGCCGCGCTGGTGGATGACCGCGACGAGATCATGCTCATCTCGAATGCCGGCGTGCTGATCCGGACCAAGGCGAGCGACGTCAGCGTGCTCAGCCGGGCCACCCAGGGCGTGACCCTGATTTCGCTGGATGCGGGCACCAAGCTCGCGGGCCTGGAAAAGCTCGGCGAAACGGAAGATGACGGCGCCAATGGAACCGGTGGAACGAACGGAACCAATGGCAACGGCGTTCATGCCGAAGGCGAGGGGGCAGCCGGTACCGCAGAGGGACCCTCCGGCGATGCGGACGGCGACGCCGGCGTCGCCGGGCTGCCCGGCGACCCCGAGCCGGGGCCGACGCTGCAGTGAGCGCGGGCGCGCCCGCTCGCCGGGTATTCAACTTCAGCTCCGGTCCGGCGGTCCTGCCCGAGGAGGTGCTGGCCGAGGCGTCCGCCGAGATGCTCGACTGGCATGGCTCCGGCATGGGCGTGATGGAGATGAGCCATCGCGGACGGGAGTTCATCGCCATCGCCGAGGAGGTTGAGCAGCTGCTGCGCGAGCTGGTGGCCATCCCCGACACTTACAAGGTGCTGTTCCTTCAGGGTGGCGCGACGCTGCAGTTCAGCCAGGTGCCGCTCAACCTGCTGCGCGGCAGGAAGTCAGCGGACTTCGTCGTCACCGGGCAGTGGTCGAAGAAGGCGTTCAAGGAAGCGCAGCGCTTCTGCCAGCCTTCGCTGGCGGCCAGCAGCGAGGACGGGGGATACCAGGGCGTGCCGCCGCGCGCGCAATGGACGCTCTCTCCCGGCGCCGCCTACGTGCACATCGCGTCCAACGAGACCATAGGCGGCGTTGAATTCCACTGGGTGCCGGACACCGGCGACGTCCCGCTGGTCGCGGACATGTCCTCCAACATCCTGTCGCGGCCGATCGACGTCAGCCGCTACGGCCTGATCTATGCCGGTGCGCAGAAGAACATCGGCCCGGCCGGGCTCACCATCGTGATCGTGCGCGAGGACCTGCTGGGCGGCATCGCGCCGGGCATGCCGACGCCCATGGACTACGCCGTCCACGCCGCCGCCGGCTCGATGTCCAACACGCCGCCGACCTGGGCCATCTACATCGCGGGCCTGGTGCTGCGCTGGATCAAGCGCCAGGGCGGCGCGGCCGAAATGGAGCGGCGCAACCGCGCCAAGGCGGAGCGGCTCTACGCCGCGCTGGACGGGAGCAGGCTGTATGCCAACCCGATCCGCCGCGAGGACCGCTCCATCATGAACGTGCCGTTCACCCTGGCCGATCCCTCCCTGGACGCGGCCTTCCTGTCCGGCGCCGAGCAGCGCGGCATGGTGCAGCTGAAAGGGCACCGTTCGGTCGGCGGGATGCGGGCGTCGCTCTACAACGCGATGCCGATGGCCGGCGTGGAACGGCTTGTCGATTACATGGCGGAGTTCGAGGCGGCGCATCCGCGCGCTTCGGACCGCCGGGGGTAGGGGAGTCACCGTGTCCAATCAAACCGGAAGCCGCGACATCGGCTCGCTGCGCGGCGAAATCGACGGCATCAATGCCGAGCTCGTGCGCCTGTTGAACCTGCGCGCGGCGCTGGCCCAGCAGATCGGCGCGCTCAAGGGCGGCAAGGCCGTGTACAAGCCCGAGCGCGAGGCGCAGGTGCTGGCGCAGGTCCGGGCGCTGGCGGCAGGCGGGCCGCTTTCCGCCGACGCGATCGAGCAGGTATTCAACGAGGTCATCTCGGTGTGCCGCGCCTTGGAGCAGACCCTGACCGTTTCGTTCCTCGGGCCGGTCGGCACCTTCAGCGAAATGGCGGTCGCCAGGCGCTTCGGCCATTCTGTTGCCGGGTTGCCGTGTGCCAGCATCGACGAAACGTTCAGGAGCGCGGAGACCGGTGCCGCCCATTTCGCCGTCGTGCCGGTGGAGAACTCCACCGAAGGCGCGATCGGACGCACGCTGGACCTGCTCCTCGGCACCTCGCTGCGCATCTGCGGCGAAGTCGAACTCCGGGTACAGCAGAACCTGATGGCAACACAGCCCACGATGGAGGGCATCCAGCGCGTCTACTCGCACCCGCAGTCGCTTGGTCAGTGCGCCGGATGGCTGGGCGCACACCTGCCGGCGGCCGAGCGCGTGCCCTTGTCGTCCAACGCGGAGGCCGCGCGCCGCGCGTCCCAGGAACCGGGGACGGCGGCAATCGGGCCGGCGATCGCCGCGGAGAAGTACGGTCTGGCCTTGCTGGCGGAGTCCATCGAGGATGATGCACGCAACAAGACCCGGTTCCTTGTCCTGGGTGCGGAGGATGCGGCGCCCTCGGGCCGCGACCGGACTTCGCTGGCCATGTCCGCGCATAACCGGCCCGGCGCGGTGCTGGAACTGATCAGCCCGTTCGCGCGGCACGGCGTGTCCATGACGCGGATCGAGTCGCGCCCGGCCCGCACCGGGCAGTGGGAGTACCACTTCTACGTGGACGTCCTGGGGCACCGCAACGACCCGGGCGTGCGTGCCGCGCTGGACGAGGTCCGCGACAAGGCCCCGTTCCTGAAGGTATTCGGAAGTTATCCGGCCGCGTGATTCGGCCAAAAATAATGAGCTATATCATGCACTTATGTGAATTTTCGCCTTCTTATGTCAGGGCCATCGCGCCGTACCAGCCCGGCAAGCCGATTTCCGAGCTGGCGCGTGAGATGGGCCTGGTCGAGGCTGACATCGTCAAGCTGGCGTCCAACGAGAACCCGCTGGGCATCTCGCCCAAGGTGCGAGCCGCCATCGAGCGCGAACTGGGCGAACTCGCCCGCTATCCGGATGGCAACGCCTTCGAACTGCGCTCGTCCTTGTCCAGGCGGGTCGGCCTGCCGATGGAATCCATCGTCATTGGCAATGGTTCGAACGACCTGCTTGAAATGATCGCTTCGGCGTTCCTGGCGCCCGGTCGCGCGGCCGTTTTCTCGCAACATGCATTCGCGGTCTATCCGCTGGCCACGCAGGCGCGCGGGGCGGCGTGCGTCGTCGTGCCGGCCAGGGAGTTCGGCCACGACCTGCCGGCCATGCTGGCGGCGATCACGCCCGAGACGCGGGTCGTTTTCATCGCCAACCCGAACAACCCGACCGGCACCTTCCTCAGCGCATCCCAGATCGAGGACTTCCTCGCCAAGGTGCCGCCGACCGTGCTGGTGGTGCTGGACGAGGCGTATGGCGAGTACCTGCCCGAGGAATCGCGCTACGACAGCAGCAAGTGGCTGGCGCGCTTTCCGAACATCGCCATCACCCGCACCTTCTCCAAGGTGTACGGCCTGGCGGGGCTGCGCGTGGGCTACGGGCTGATGGCGCCGGAAGTGGCAGACCTGATGCACCGTGTGCGCCAGCCGTTCAACGTGAACTCGCTGGCACTCGCCGCCGCGCTGGCCGCGCTGGAAGACCGGGACTTCATCGATCGCAGCGTGCGCTCGAACCGCGACGGCATGGCGCAGCTGGAATCGGGCTTCAAGGCCCTGGGTCTTGGATGGATCCCGTCGCAGGCGAACTTCATCGCGTTCGAGCTGCCGCGACGTGACGGCAAGCCGTCCGCGGGCGAGGTCTACCAGCGCCTGCTGCGCCTGGGCGTGATCGTGCGGCCGGTGGGCGGCTACGGCATGCCCGACCACCTTCGCGTGACCATCGGCATCCAGGCCGAGAACGCGGCCTTCCTCGCGGCGCTGGCAAAGGCGCTCGCCGCGTGAGCACGGCTGCACCGGGCGCCGAGATGGCCGGCGCCACGCCTTCGCGCATCGGGCGGCTGGTGGTGGTGGGCGTCGGGCTGATAGGCGGGTCCTTCTCGCTGGCACTCAAGGCCGCCGGCGCCGTCGGTTCGGTCGTGGGTGTCGGGCGCCGGGCTGCAACGGTTGATCGCGCGCTGGCGCTGGGCGTGATCGACGAGGTCGGCGCGCTGGATGCCGCCACGTTCGGCCGGGCGGACCTCGTGCTGCTCGCCATGCCGGTCGGCCAGATGGGGCCCGTCATGCAGGCGATAGCCCCCTTGGTGGGGCCGCGCACCATCATCACCGATGCCGGAAGCACCAAGCAGGACGTGGTCGCACTGGCGGCGGAGCACCTGGCACCCGTGCTTTCCCGTTTTGTCCCCGGGCATCCGATCGCCGGCACCGAGCACAGCGGCCCCGATGCAGCCTTCGCGACCCTGTACCGCGACCGCAAGGTCGTGCTCGCACCGACCGAGCGTACCGATGCGGCAGCGGTAGCCCTGGTGCGCGGGCTCTGGCAGGCCTGCGGGGCCAGGGTGTTCGACATGCCCGCCGTGCTGCATGACAAGGTGTTCGCGACCGTCAGCCACCTGCCGCACCTGCTCGCCTTCTCGCTGGTCGAGCAGGTCGTCGCGGATGACCACGCCGAACGCCTGTTCTCGTTCGCGGCGGGCGGATTCCGCGACTTCACCCGGATTGCCTCGAGCAGCCCGGAGATGTGGCGCGACATCTGCCTTGCCAACCGCGACGCGCTGGGCGAGGAGCTTTCGCGCTACCGGGGCATCCTCGACCGCATGCAGCATTTCCTCGATGCCGCCGACGGAGCCGGACTGGAGGAAGTGTTCGCACGAGCGCGTGAAGCCCGTGAGCGGTGGCTGAAGTCGTCGTGAGCACGGGAGCCGCAGGTCCCGGCAGGCCGGCGTACCTCGACCTTGCACCGATCCGCCGCGCGGCGGGCACGGTCACCATTCCCGGCTCCAAGAGCATTTCCAACCGCGTGCTGCTGCTGGCCGCGCTGGCCGAGGGAACCACCACGCTGCATGACCTGCTCGATTCCGACGACACCGCGGTGATGCTTGGCGCGCTGGACCGGCTGGGCGTGGCGCACGAGCGGATCGCGGCGGGATGCGAGCGGGTGCATGGCGCGGGCGGGCGCTTTCCGGTCCGGGACGCGGACCTGTTCCTAGGCAATGCGGGTACGGCGTTCCGGCCGCTGACCGCCGCGCTGGCCTTCAACGGCGGCAGCTACCGGCTGTCCGGCGTGCCGCGCATGCACGAGCGGCCGATCGCCGACCTGGTCGATGCGCTGCGAGGCATCGGTGCCGGCGTGGGCTACGCGGGCAAGGAGGGCTACCCGCCCTTGGCGATCACGCCCGGCCACCTGGCGCTGGATGCGCCGGTGCGCGTGCGCGGGGACGTGTCCTCGCAGTTCCTGACGGCCTTGTTGCTGGCCCTGCCGCTGGCGGGGCGCGGTTCACGCATCGAGGTGCAGGGGGAACTGATATCGCGCCCCTACGTGGAGATCACGCTGAACCTGATGCAGCGCTTCGGCGTGCCGGTGCGCCGCGACGGCTGGCGGTCCTTCGAACTCGATGCAGGCCGCTATCGCAGCCCGGGCGAGGTGCATGTCGAGGGGGACGCATCCTCGGCGTCCTATTTCCTGGCCGCCGGGGCGATCAGCGGACTGAATGGCGGCGGGCCGGTGAGGGTGCAGGGCGTGGGCCGGGGGAGCATCCAGGGCGACCTGCGCTTTGCCGAGGTGCTGGAACGCATGGGCGCGCGGGTGGACATGGGCGACAACTGGGTGGAGGCGGGCATGCAGGGCGGGGCCACCCGATTGCGGCCGCTGGACATGGACCTGAACCATATCCCGGACGCAGCCATGACGGCCGCGGTGATGGCCTTGTTTGCCGACGGCACCAGCACGCTGCGCAACATCGCCAGCTGGCGGGTGAAGGAAACCGACCGGATCGCCGCCATGGCAACCGAACTCCGGAAACTCGGTGCCCGGGTCGACGAGGGGGCGGATCAACTGCGGATCACCCCGCCGGACGGGGGGCGCCTGGTCGCTGGCGCGGCCATCGACACCTACGACGACCATCGCATGGCCATGTGCTTCTCCCTTGCCGCCCTGGGCGGCGTCACGGTCCGGATCAACGATCCAGCCTGCGTTGCGAAGACCTTCCCGGAGTACTTCCAGGTGCTGGAGTCCATCTGTGAGCACTGAGGCCGTCGCAGGCATTCCCGTGATTGCGATCGACGGCCCGTCCGCCTCGGGCAAGGGCACGGTTGCCCAGCGGGTCGCCGAGGCACTGGGCTACCACTACCTGGACAGCGGCGCGCTTTATCGCCTGGTGGCGCTGGCTGCCATGCGCCGTGGCTTGGACCTGGGAAATGCGTCGGAAACCAGCCGCATTGCGGCCGGGCTGCAGGTGACCTTTCCTGGCGCCCGGGTATTGCTGGAGGGGGCGGAGGTCACCGACGCCATCCGCGCCGAAGCCTGCTCGGTGGGAGCATCGCTGGTGGCAGCCCATCCAGCGGTGCGGGAGGCCCTCGTTGCCCGCCAGCGCGCGTTCCGCCAGGCACCCGGCCTCGTGTCCGACGGCCGGGACATGGGGAGCGTCATTTTTCCTGACGCCCAGCTGAAGATTTTCCTCACCGCGACCCCGGAGGCGCGGGCCGAAAGGCGTCATAAGCAGTTGAAAGACAAGGGAATCGCTGCTAACATGACCGTCCTTTTGCAGGATCTTCGTGAGCGCGATGCCCGTGACATGGCACGCAGCGTGGCTCCCCTCAGGCAAAATGCCGACGCGTATCTGCTTGATACGACAAGCATTTCTGCTGACCAGGCAACGGCCCAGGTTTTGGACTGGTTCCGCGGACTGGCAGGCCGGGGAGGGTGATGCAAGCTTTCGGGAGTTTTGTTCAGGGGCGGTGAAAGTCCAGCAATGACAAGCGCTTAGGCTGGATTTTCATTATTGTGCAACCAACCCCGTGCCAGGCGAAAAGCGCGCCGGCCGGATACATCTAGTCAGGAACCCAATGTCCAACGTTTCCCCCGCCGCATCGAGCAGCAAGGCCGCGGCCCAAGCCCCCATGGAAATGGAAAGCTTCGCCAAGCTTTTCGAGGAAAGCCTCACGCGCAAGGAAATGCGCATCGGCGAGGTCATCACCGCCGAAGTGGTCCGCATGGACATGAACTTCGTGGTCGTGAATGCCGGACTGAAGTCCGAGAGCTTCATCACCATTGACGAATTCAAGAGCGACCGCGGCGAACTGGAAGTCCAGATCGGCGACTTCGTCTCGGTGGCCATCGAGGCCCTGGAAGACGGCTACGGCGAGACCCGCCTGTCGCGCGACAAGGCCAAGCGCCTCGCCGCCTGGATGGAACTGGAGAAGGCCCTCGAGACCGGCGCGCTGGTCAAGGGCGTCATCACCGGCAAGGTCAAGGGCGGCCTGACCGTCATGACCAACGCGATCCGCGCCTTCCTGCCCGGCTCGCTGGTGGACATCCGCCCGGTGAAGGACACCACGCCCTACGAGGGCAAGGAGATGGAGTTCAAGGTCATCAAGCTCGACCGCAAGCGCAACAACGTGGTCGTGTCGCGCCGTGCCGTGCTGGAAGCCTCGCAGGGCGAGGAGCGCCAGAAGCTGCTCGAGACCCTCACCGAGGGCGCGGTGGTCAAGGGCATCGTCAAGAACATCACCGACTACGGCGCCTTCGTGGACCTGGGCGGGATCGATGGCCTGCTGCACATCACCGACCTGGCCTGGCGCCGCGTCAAGCACCCGACCGAGGTGCTGGCCGTGGGCGACGAAGTCACCGCCAAGGTCCTCAAGTTCGACACCGAGAAGAACCGCGTGTCCTTGGGCCTCAAGCAGCTGGGCGAGGATCCGTGGGTCGGCATCTCGCGCCGCTACCCCACCGGCACCCGCCTGTTCGGCAAGGTCACCAACCTGACCGACTACGGCGCATTCGTCGAGGTCGAGTCCGGCATCGAGGGCCTGGTGCACGTGTCCGAGATGGACTGGACCAACAAGAACGTCCACCCGTCCAAGGTCGTTGCCCTGGGCGACGAGGTGGAAGTCATGATCCTCGAGATCGACGAGGACCGCCGGCGGATCTCGCTGGGCATGAAGCAGTGCATGCCCAATCCGTGGGAGGAGTTCTCGATGAACTTCAAGAAGGGCGACAAGGTCCGCGGACAGATCAAGTCGATCACCGACTTCGGCATCTTCATCGGGCTGCATGGCAACATCGACGGCCTGGTGCACCTGTCCGACCTGTCGTGGAGCCAGACCGGCGAGGAAGCCGTGCGTTCCTTCAAGAAGGGCGAGGAAGTCGAAGCCGTGGTCCTGTCGATCGACATGGAGCGCGAGCGCATCTCCCTGGGCATCAAGCAGATGCAGGGTGATCCGTTCAACAACTTCGTCACCGGCCATGACAAGGGCGCGGTGGTGACCGGCACGGTCAAGTCGGTGGATGCCAAGGGCGCGGTCATCACGATCGTCGACGGCGACATGGACGGTTACCTGCGTGCCTCGGAGATGTCCCGCGACCGCGTGGAGGACGCCCGCACCCAGGTCAAGGAAGGCGATACCATCACCGCCATGATCATCAACGTCGACCGCAAGAACCGGACGATCAACCTCTCGATCAAGGCCAAGGACATGTCCGAGGAAACCGCTGCCATGTCCAAGCTGCAGACCGAGAACTCTGCCGCGAGCACCGGCAGCACCAACCTCGGTGCCCTGTTGCGTGCGAAACTAGACAACAAGAACGTCCAGTAACATCGCCCGGGCAAAGGGGGGGCGGCAGACATGACGAAGTCGGAACTGATCGCGCGGCTTGCCGCGCGCTATCCGCAGCTTGTTGCCAAGGACGCTGAGTACGCAGTCAAGATGATCCTCGATGCCATGACCCACAGCCTCGTGGAGGGCCAGCGCATCGAGATCCGCGGATTCGGCAGCTTCGGGCTGAACCACCGCCCGGCGCGCACCGGCCGCAACCCCAAGTCAGGCGAGAGGGTGCACGTGCCCGAGAAGTTCGTGCCGCATTTCAAGGCGGGCAAGGAACTGCGCGAGCGCGTGGACGAGGAAGAGGAAGCGGCCGGGAGGTAAGTCCGGCCAGGAACGGCACGGAAGCGGCGGCTCCCATGGGTGCCGCCGTTTTCACATGTGGGTCCGGTATTTCATGGAGGCGCGGGTCGCTGGATGAAACTGTTGCGCTACCTGGGCTGGGCACTGCGGGTGTTCATATTCACCGCGCTGTTCCTGTTCGCGCTCAAGAACACCGACCCGGTCACGCTGCGCTTCTACTTCGACCAGTCGTGGCAGCCGCCGCTGGTACTGCTGCTGCTCGGGTTCTTCGCCGGCGGCATCGCGGTGGGCGTGCTCGCCACGCTGGGCCGGGTATTCCGCCAGCGAAGGGAAATCCTCCAGCTGCGACGTGACCTGCGCGCGCGCGGCGCCCGGGCAATGCCGGTCGCGCCCGTCGCCGATGTGCCCGTCGACGAGACTTCCACCGCCGCAGGCGCGGAAGCCATTGTCCCGCGCGCGGGCGCCTGACCAGGGCGGGCCATGGAATTCGAATACTGGTGGCTGCTGGGTTTCCCCGCGTTCTTCGGGCTCGGCTGGCTGGCTGCGCGCATCGACATCAAGCAGCTGATGACCGAATCCCGGGCCCTGCCCAAGTCCTATTTCGAGGGCCTGAACTTCCTGCTCAACGAGCAACCCGACAAGGCGATCGAATCCTTCATCGAGGTGGTGAAGGCAGACCCTGCGACGGTGGAACTTCACTTCGCGCTCGGCAGCCTCTTCAGGCGCCGGGGAGAGACCGACCGTGCCATCCGCATGCACAAGAGCCTGCTCGAGCGCACGGACCTGGCCCAGGAACAGCGTTTGTCGGCCATGTTCGAGCTCGGCCTGGACTACCTGAAAGCCGGCCTGCTGGACCGTGCCGAGGAAATCTTCGCCAAGCTCGGGGATTCGCCGCACCGGCGCGAGGCGCTGGTCCACCTGCTGGACATCTACCAGCAGGAAAAGGACTGGAGCAGGGCCATCGACATCGCGCGCAAGCTGGAGGCGGACACGGGAGAGTCCCGCCAGCGCGAGATAGCCCAATACCTGTGCGAGCAGGCCGCCCACGAGGCGACCCACTCGCGCCAGGCCGACGCGAAGCGCCACCTCGAGGACGCGCTGGCGGCCAACCGCAAGTGCATACGCGCCAGCCTTCAGCTGGGTGACATGGCGCTGGCCGAGGGCGACCACGCGGCGGCCATCGAGACCTGGAAGCGCATCGAGCAGCAGAGCCCCGCATATATCGCGCTGGCGGCGCAGCGACTGGTGGACAGCTACAAGGCCCTCGGGCGGTCCGCCGAGGGCCTGACCCTGGTGCGCGGCTACCTTGCCTCCTTCGCTTCGCTGGACCTGCTGGACGTCGCTTTCCAGGCAACGCTCGAGTCCGAGGGCCCCGAAGCCGCCTACAGGCTGGTGAAGGAAGAACTGCGGCGCAGTCCGACCCTGATGGGCCTGGACCGGCTGCTGGAAGCCCAGGCGCTGGCCGCCCCGGCCGAGCGACGCGCGGACCTCGAGTTGGTGCGCAACCTGGTGCACAGCCATACGCGCCGGCTGGCGCGCTATCGCTGCGAGAATTGCGGTTTCAAGGCGCGCCAGTTCTTCTGGCACTGCCCCGGCTGCGGTGGCTGGGAGACCTACCCCCCGCGGCGGACCGAGGAAATGGACCTGGCCGCCTAGGGACGGGTGTACGACTGAGCAGAACGGAGAATTTCCTTGAAGATCAGCATGATTGGCACTGGCTACGTCGGTTTGGTGACCGGCGCCTGCTTTGCAGAAGTCGGCAACGAAGTGCTTTGCCTGGACCTGGACGAATCGAAGATCCGCACCCTGGAGTCCGGCGGGATTCCCATCCATGAACCCGGCCTGGCCGAGGTGGTACGAAGGAACCGCGAAGCCGGCCGGCTGCGCTTCACCACCGATCCCAAGGCTTCCGCGGAGTTCGGCACGGTACAGATGATCGCTGTCGGCACGCCGCCGGACGAAGACGGGTCGGCCGACCTGCGCCACGTCATCGCCGCCGCGCGGGGCATAGGCAAGCACATGGACGGCTACCGGGTGGTGGTGGACAAGTCCACCGTGCCGGTCGGCACCGCGGACCGGGTCCGCGCGGCGCTTGCCGAGGAGCTGGCCGCGCGCGGCGCGGCGCACGAGTTCGCCGTCGTATCCAATCCCGAGTTCCTGAAGGAGGGGGCGGCGGTGGAAGACTTCATGCGCCCCGACCGGGTTGTCATCGGCTGCGAGGAGGAGCGCGCCGCGCGCGTGATGCGCTCGCTCTACGCCCCGTTCCAGCGCAACCATGACCGCATCCTGTTCATGGACGTCCGCTCGGCCGAACTCACCAAGTACGCGGCCAACGCCATGCTCGCGACCCGCATCTCGTTCATGAACGAGGTGGCGAACCTGGCCGAGCGACTGGGCGCCGACATCGAGCAGGTCCGCAAGGGCATCGGTTCCGACCCGCGCATCGGGTACCACTTCCTGTACGCCGGCACCGGCTACGGCGGATCGTGCTTCCCCAAGGACGTGCAGGCGCTGCAGCGCACCGCCAGCGATGCCGGAAGCGGTCTGGAGATCCTCGCCGCCGTCGAGTCGGTCAACGAGAAGCAGAAGGGCGTGCTGGCGCGCAAGATCGTCGCCCGCTTCGGCGAGCGGCTGGCGGGCCGGCGCATCGCGATGTGGGGCCTCGCGTTCAAGCCCAACACCGACGACATGCGCGAGGCGCCCAGCCGCGTGCTGGTCAAGGAACTGACGGAGCGTGGCGCGACCATCTGCGCCTACGATCCGGTGGCGATGCCCGAATCCCGGCGCGTGTTCGAAGGCGTGAAGGGCCTGGAGTACGCAAGCTCACCCATGCATGCGCTGGACGGTGCGGACATGCTGATGATCGTCACGGAGTGGAAGGAGTTCCGCAGTCCGGACTTCGCCCAGATCCGCGCCCGGCTGAAGGAGCCGGTGATATTCGACGGCCGCAACCTGTACGAGCCGTCCGACGTGCTCGCAGCGGGGCTTGAGTACCATCCCATCGGACGCCGGGTGGGGGCGGCGTGACGGTGCGGCGCCCAGCGGCAAGCACGCGCCGGAGTCCGCCGGTCGCAGCGACGCCGGTGCGTGACCTGCTGGCGCCCGCGAGCCTGCGCGGCGCGCGCGTGCTGGTGGTCGGCGATGCGATGCTCGACCGCTACTGGTTCGGCGAGGTCACGCGAATATCGCCGGAGGCGCCGGTTCCGGTGGTCCGTGTGCAGCGCACCGAGGAGCGGCCTGGCGGCGCGGCCAACGTCGCGCGCAACGCGGCTTCGCTCGGCGCGCAGGTGTCCTTCCTGTCGGTCGTCGGGCGGGACGAGGCCGGCCGCAGCCTGGCAAGGCTCATTGCGAAGGATGGCGTGCGTGCGACCCTGCACCGCGACCCGGGGCTGTCCACCACGGTCAAGCTGCGCATCATCGCGCGCAACCAGCAGCTGGTACGCGTGGATTTCGAGCGCGAACCCAGCCATGAAGTGCTCAGGGACAAGCTCGCGGATTACCGCCGCCTGCTGCGGGAGTGCGACGTGGTGGTCCTCTCCGACTACGGCAAGGGCGGCCTGCGCCATATCGGCGACATGATCCGCCTGGCAAGGGAGCGAAAGAAGCCCGTGCTGGTGGACCCCAAGGGCGGCGACTACACCCGTTACCGCGGCGCCACGCTGGTGACGCCCAACCGTAGCGAACTGCGTGAAGTGGTCGGGCGATGGTCCAGCGAAACGGAACTGGCCCGCAAGGCGCAGGCGCTGCGCCGCAAGCTGGGATTTGCGGCGCTCCTGGTCACCCGCAGCGAGGAGGGCATGTCCCTTTACCGAGACGCGGGCGTGATCCACGCCTCGGCGACGGCGCGCGAAGTGTACGATGTGAGCGGCGCAGGCGACACCGTGATATCCACCATGGCGGTGATGATGGCCTGCGGTGCGGGGATGGAGGAGGCGATGACGGTGGCGAATTTCGCCGCGGGCGTCGTAGTGGGCAAGCTCGGCACCGCGGTCGCCAGGCCGGCCGAGCTGCGCCAAGCCATCGTCGCGGCGGGTCCGGGGGCCGGGCCCGCTGCCAGGACACGCAAGGGCCGCGCCTAGCGGCGGCCGGCCGACAGACGAGGAACCACGCCATGTACCTGGTAGTCACCGGCGCAGCCGGCTTCATCGGATCCAACATCGTTCGCGCGCTGAACCAGCGTGGCGAGGACCGCATCATCGCCGTGGACAACCTGCGGCGGGCCGACAAGTTCCTGAACCTCGTCGACTGCGAGATCGCGGACTACATCGACAAGGCGGAGTTCCAGCAGGGCATCGCGGACGGCCGGTTCGATGGCGCCGTCCAGGCGATGCTCCACCAGGGCGCGTGCTCCGACACGATGGAAACCGACGGTCGCTACATGATGGAGAACAACTACAGCTACTCGTGCGACCTGCTGGATTTCTGCGCCAGCGAGGACGTGCCATTCATCTACGCTTCCTCGGCGGCGGTGTACGGCACGACCACCGTGTTCCGGGAGCAGCGGGAGTTCGAGGGACCACTCAACGTCTACGGCTATTCCAAGTTCCTTTTCGACCAGCACGTGCGCCGCAGGCTGGGGGAAACCGACTCCCAGGTCGCTGGCTTCCGCTACTTCAACGTGTACGGCCCGCGGGAGGCGCACAAGGCGCGGATGGCTTCGGTCGCCTGGCACTTCTTCAACCAGTACCGCGCCAACGGCGTGGTGCAGCTGTTCGAAGGATCCGGGGGCTACGGCCACGGGGAGCAGCGGCGCGATTTCGTCTCCGTGGAGGACGTGGTCAAGGTCAACCTCTGGTTCCTGGACCATCCGGACGTCTCGGGCATATTCAACCTCGGAACGGGGCGCGCGCAGAGCTTCAACGACGTGGCGGTCGCCACGGTCAACACCTGCCGCCAGGCTGCCGGCGAAGCGCCCATGTCGCTGGAACAACTGCATGCCGCCGGCGTGGTGCGCTACATCCCGTTTCCGGACGCGCTGCGAGGCAAGTACCAGAGCTACACCGAGGCGGACCTGGGAGCGTTGCGCGCCGCCGGCTACCGGGATTCCTTCCTGACGGTGGAGGAGGGCACCGCGCGCTATGTCGCGACACTCCTGGAAGCCGGCAATGCCGCCGCGGGCGCGGAGGGATCCGGCGCGTGAGCGGCTGGAGGAGCCTGGATGACACGGTAGGCGGCACCCCGCTGGTCCGTCTGAAGCGCATTCCCAGTGCCTCGGGCGAATCGGGCGACGTCGGCGAGGCGCGCGGCAACACCATCCTCTGCAAGCTGGAAGGCAACAACCCGGCGGGATCGGTCAAGGACCGGCCGGCGCTGTCCATGATCGCGCGTGCCGAGGCGAGAGGCGAGATCAAGCCCGGTGACACCCTGATCGAGGCCACCAGCGGCAACACCGGCATCGCCCTGGCCATGGTGGCGGCGACGCGCGGCTACCGCATGGTGCTGATCATGCCGGACAACCTCAGCGTGGAACGTCGCGCGAGCATGACGGCGTATGGGGCGCAGCTGATCCTCACGCCCGCCTCCAGGGGCGGCATGGAGCACGCGCGCGACCTCGCGATGCAGATGCAGCAAGAAGGCCGCGGCAAGGTCCTGGACCAGTTCGCCAACCCGGACAACCCGCTGGCCCACTACGAGAGCACCGGCCCGGAGATCTGGGACGCCACAGGCGGACGCCTCACCCATTTCGTCGCCAGCATGGGCACCACCGGGACCATCATGGGCGTGTCGCGCTACCTGAAGGAGCGCAACCCGGCGATTCGCATCATCGGCGCGCAGCCCACGGACGGCTCGCAGATCCCCGGCATCCGAAAGTGGCCGCAGGCCTACCTGCCGAGGATCTTCGACCCGAAGCGCGTCGACCAGGTCGAGTACGTCAGCCAGGCCGATGCCGAGGCGATGACCCGTAGGCTGGCCGCCGAGGAGGGGATCTTCGCGGGGATTTCCTCGGGCGGGTCGCTGGCCATCGCCCTTCGCGTGGCGGCCCAGGCGCGTGATGCGGTGATCGTGTCCATCGTCTGCGACCGTGGCGACCGCTACCTCTCCACCGGGGTGTTCCCGGCCTGAACCCGAACCCCGGCGGCGGGCAATGGCCCACCGCCGCAACCCACCGCGTGTTCCCGCACCCACTTGCAACCAGCCGCGACCAGCGGCAACGGCCATGGCACCCATACTGACCTTTGACATAGAGACCGTACCCGACGTGGCCGGCATCCGGCGGCTCAACGGCTTCGACGCGGATGCGTCGGACGCCGACGTGGCGCAGTTCGCCTTCCAGGCGCGGCGCTCGCGCACCGGCAGCGACTTCATCCAGCACCACCTGCAGCGCGTCGTGTCGATCGGCTGCTCGCTGCGCAGCGGCGACACCTTCCGCGTCTGGTCGCTGGGCACGCCCAAGGACGGCGAGGCCGAACTGATTCGGCGCTTCTACGAGGGCGTCGAGCGCTACACGCCCCAGATCGTGTCCTGGAACGGCGGCGGCTTCGACCTGCCGGTGCTCCACTACCGCGCCATGATCCATGGCATCGCCGCGCCGCGCTACTGGGATATGGGCGACGACAACCGGGACTTCCGCTTCAACAACTACATCGGCCGTTACCACACGCGCCACCTGGACCTGATGGACCTGCTGGCCATGTACCAGGCGCGCGGCTATGCGCCGCTGGACGAACTGGCGCAACTGTGCGGCCTGCCGGGCAAGCTGGGAATGGATGGGTCGCAGGTGTGGCAGGCTTTCCAGGACGGCAAGATCGATGACATCCGCAACTACTGCGAGACCGACGTGGTGAACACCTACCTGCTGTTCCTGCGCTTCCAGCACATGCGCGGGCACCTCGACGAGGCCGCGATGAAGCATGAAACCGGGTTGGTACGCGCCACGCTCGACAAGGCGCCAGAGCCCCACTGGAAGGAGTTCGTCGCGGCCTGGGATGCGGCCTCGGGAGCGATCCCGGGAGCGGGCACCGGGGCGGGCGCATGAGCGGCCCAGCGGAAATGGAAGCGAACGGGGATCCCGTGGAAAGCCTCCCCGCACACGCCGGGCCGCGCCCGGCGCGGGCCTTCCGCATCGAGTCCCTGGACCTGGAAGGGCGCGGCGTCGCGCATGAGGGCGGCAAGGTGATCTTCGTCGAGGGCGCGCTGTTCGGCGAACTGGTCGAGGTGCAGTCGCTGCGCAACCGGCGATCGCACGAGGAAACCCGGGTGACCCGGGTGCTGGAAGAAAGCAGTTCGCGCGTCGATCCGCGCTGCGAGGCCTACGGCGTCTGCGGCGGCTGTTCGATGCAGCACGTGGACGCGGCCACGCAGGTCGCCGCCAAGCAGCGCGTGCTGGAGGACGCCCTGTGGCACGTGGGCCGCGTGCGGCCCGAGACCGTGATGGCGCCCCTGCGCGGGCCGCAGTGGGACTACCGCCACCGCGCCCGCCTGTCGGCGCGCTTCGTGCGCAAGAAGGGCGGGGCGCTGGTGGGCTTTCGCGAAAAGCGCTCCAGCTACGTGACCGACATGCGCACCTGCGAGGTCCTGCCGGACACAGTGGCGGCCCTGATCGTCCCGCTGCGCGGACTGATCGACCAGCTGGAGATGGCCGAACGCCTGCCGCAGATCGAAGTCTCCGTGGGCGACCGCATCACCGTGCTGGTGTTCCGGGTGCTGGAGTCGCCCTCGGACAAGGACCTCGCGCTGATGCGCGCCTTCGCCGATGCGCAGGGCATCCAGATCTGGTTGCAGAGCAAGGGGCCGGACACGGCCAAGCCGTTCTGGCCGATGGAAGCGCCGGCGCTGGACTACACCCTGCCGGAGTTCGACCTGAGGATCGCCTTCCAGCCGACCGACTTCACCCAGGTCAACCATGCGATGAACCGCATGCTGGTGCAGCGCGCGATCACGTTGCTGGACCCGCAACCGGGCGACGAAGTCGCGGACTTCTTCTGCGGCCTCGGTAACTTCACGCTGCCGATCGCCCGTCGCGGCGCGCGCGTAACCGGGGTGGAGGGCAACGAGTCGCTGATCCGCCGGGCGCGTGAAAACGCCGCGGCCAACGGCTTGTCGGACCTCGCGCGCTTCGAGGTGGGCAACTTGTTCGAGACGTCCACCTGCTCGCGACTGGCTGTTCCGGCCAAGGTGTTGCTGGACCCGCCGCGCGACGGCGCGATGGAACTGATCCGCACCTTTGCCGGGCGCGAGCCACGGCGCATCGTCTACGTCGCCTGTGATCCGGGCACCCTGGCACGGGATGCGGGCTTTCTCACCAGCCAACTGGGCTACACGCTCAAGGCGGCGGGCATTGCCAACATGTTCCCGCAGACCTCGCACGTCGAGTCGATCGCCCTGTTCGAGCGCGAAGGTCCCCCGGGCCCGGCACTGCCGCCCGCCTGAGCGGGACACCAAAAGCAAAAAGGCGCCTTGCGGCGCCTTTTTGCTTTTCCGGGCCGGGCGGCTCAGTCGCTGTTGCCGCCGAAGCCCAGCAGCTGCAGCAGGCTGGAGAACAGGTTGTAGACCGCGATGTACAGCGACAGGGTCGCCGAGATGTAGTTGGTCTCCCCGCCGCGCACGATCTGGTTCACCTGCCAGAGGATCAGCAGCGACGAGAACAGCACGAAGGCCGCCACGATCGCGAGGTGCGCCGCGCCGCTGGCGAAGAAGGCATTGGCCACGACCGCCAGCATCAGCACCACGGCGCCGATGGTGAGGAAGTTGCCGAGCCCCGACAGGTCGCGCTTGGTCGTGGTCGCGATGCCGGCCATCACGAAGAACACTGCGGTCGTGCCTGCGGCGGCCATGGTGACCAGCTGCGCGCCGTCGCGCATGCCCAGCACCTTCTGCAGCAGCGGTCCGAGCAGCACGCCCAGGAACAGCGTGAAGCCGAGCAGCAGGCCGACGCCGGCGGCGCTGTCGCGGTTCTTCTCGATGGCCCAGATCCAGCCATAGAAGATCGCCAGAATCGCGATCAGCGACACGATCGGGCTGCTGCGCATGAACGACAGGTCGAGGTTCGCGCCCAGCGTGGCGCCGATGGCCGTTGGAACCAGCGTCAGGGCCAGCAGCATGTAGGTGTTGCGCAGGACCTTGCGCTGCGGCGACAGGGCGTCCTGGGGAATGGGTGCCGCGGTGCCGGTCGGGATGGGTCGCAGTTCGGGTTGCATAGTAGGCCTCCTTAAGGCAGAACTTGACCGTTAGAGTAGGGCATTGTGCATTTGGTTTCAAGCCTGACGAAATATGTCAGCCGACACGAAATCATTGAGAATCATAATCTTGCGTGACCGATGCTAACATTCGGGCCCAGTTCGATCCGGGAAGGTTGGCCGAGCGGTTTAAGGCACCGGTCTTGAAAACCGGCGGGGCTGAAAGGCCCCCGTGGGTTCGAATCCCACACCTTCCGCCAGCCGCGCAGGCGATCCCCCCGGCGGGGTCAGGCAGGCTGGGTGCCGAGGTCGGCCGGGGCCGCAAGCCTGCCGATGGCCGGCGGCAGCCCGTCGGCGGTGTGCAGGACACGGGCTTCGCCCAGGGACACGCGCAGTGACTCGTACAGGGCAGGTTGGCAGGCCTTGAGGTGCTCCAGCAGTTCGACGTCCTCGCGGCGCACCCGTGCCAGGTCGACCCCTTCGACATGGACCACGCGCAACAGCTCCCTGACCGGACGGGGCATCGCGCGGCCGCTTTCGTAGCGCGATCCGCCGCTTTGCGTGACCCCGATGCGCGACCAGAAATCCGCCTGGTTCAGCCCGAGGCTGCGGCGGATCTCGCGCGGATTCAGTTCGCTGGCGGCAGTGCGGGAAGCGTTCGGGGAGGTCATGGTGGGTCCGTTGGCGTGGTTCGGGGTGCGGATACCCCATGCCATTCGCATAGGGCGTGCCAGCCCCGGCCGTACCCGCTGCGGGCGGCAAAGACCGGCGCACGCCCCGCGTCCCGGAAGCTGCCCCGAACTACTCCGGATTCGAAAATTACGATAAAATTCAAGGTTTTCCGGGTCAGACATGGCACTAATCGTCCAAAAATACGGCGGCACCTCGGTCGGCACGACCGAGCGGATCAAGGCCGTGGCGCAGCGCGTCGCCCGCTGGAAGGCCCAGGGCCACCAGCTGGTTGTCGTGGTTTCGGCAATGAGTGGAGAAACCAACAGGCTGATCGGCCTGGCCAAGGACATCCAGCCGAACCCGGACCCGCGCGAACTGGACGTCATCGCCTCCACCGGCGAGCAGGTGACCATCGGCCTGCTGGCCATGGCCCTCAAGGCCATCGGGCTGGACGCGCGCAGCTACACCGGCGCCCAGGTCACGGTCCGCACCGACAGCGAGTTCACCAAGGCCCGCATCGAGCACATCGAGGACGCGCGCATGCGCGCCGACCTGGATGCCGGCGCCGTGGTGGTGGTGGCCGGGTTCCAGGGCGTGGACGCCCAGGGCAACATCACCACGCTGGGCCGTGGCGGCTCGGACACCTCCGCGGTGGCGCTGGCCGCCGCGCTCAAGGCCGACGAGTGCCAGATCTACACCGACGTGGACGGGGTCTACACCACCGATCCGCGCATTGTCCCCGAGGCGCGCCGCCTGGACACCGTCACCTTCGAGGAAATGCTCGAGATGGCGAGCCAGGGCTCCAAGGTGCTGCAGATCCGCTCGGTGGAATTCGCCGGCAAGTACCGCGTCAAGCTGCGCGTGCTGTCCTCCTTCGAGGAAGTCGAGGGGCCGGGCACGCTGATCACGTTCGAGGAAGACGACAAGATGGAACAAGCGGTCATTTCAGGCATCGCGTTCAACCGCGACGAGGCGAAGATCACGGTCATGGGCGTGCCCGACCGTCCCGGCATCGCCTACCAGATCCTCGGGCCGGTCGGCGACGCCAACATCGACGTGGACATGATCATCCAGAACGCCGGCGTGGACGGCATGACGGACTTCTCGTTCACCGTGCACCGCAACGAGTACCAGAAGGCGCTGGACGTGCTCAACAAGCAGGTCAAGGAGCACATCAAGGCGCGCGAGATCCGCGGCGACAGCAAGGTGTGCAAGGTGTCCATCGTCGGCGTCGGCATGCGCACCCACGCCGGCATCGCCTCGCGCATGTTCCGCACGCTGGCCGAGGAGGGCATCAACATCCAGATGATCTCCACCTCCGAGATCAAGATCGCCGTGGTGGTGGACGAGAAGTACATGGAACTGGCCGTGCGCGCCCTGCACAAGGCCTTCGACCTGGACCAGCCGCCCGGCTGATCCATCCCGGGATCGAATGCAGAAGGGCCCCTTTCGGGGCCCTTCGCTTTTGCGGGGGAGGAATGCCCGCGGCTCAGGCCGCCAGCGCCACGCGTTCGTCCGACTTCGCCGGCACCGGGGTGCGGATCAGGTAGTCGAATGCGCTGAGCGCCGCCTTCGAGCCTTCGCCCGCCGCGATCACGATCTGCTTGAACGGCACCGTGGTCACGTCGCCGGCGGCGAACACGCCGGGCAGGTTGGTCTGGCACCTGGCGTCGATCACGATCTCGCCGAACCGGCTCAGTTCCAGCGTGTCCTTCAGGAACTCGGTGTTGGGCACCAGGCCGATCTGCACGAATACGCCTTCCAGCGCGACATGGTGTTCCTCGCCGCTGGCACGGTCACGGTAGCGCAGGCCGTTCACCTTGCCGCCGTCGCCGGTGATCTCGGTGGTCTGCGCGCCGGTGACCACGGTCACGTTGGGCAGGCTCTTCAGCTTGGCCACCAGCACGGCATCCGCCTTCAACTGGTCGGCGAATTCCACCAGGGTCACGTGCGCGACGATGCCGGCCAGGTCGATGGCCGCTTCCACGCCCGAGTTGCCGCCGCCGATGACCGCGGTGCGCTTGCCCTTGAACAGCGGGCCGTCGCAATGCGGGCAGTAGGCCACGCCCTTGTTGCGGTACTCCTGCTCGCCGGGCACGTTCACGTTGCGCCAGCGCGCGCCGGTGGTCAGGATCACGCTGCGCGAGCGCAGCGACGCGCCGTTGGCCAGTTCGACCGTGACCAGACCGCCTTCCTCCGTGGCCGGCACTAGCCGGCTGGCGCGCTGCAGGTTCATCACGTCCACGTCATAGGCCTTCACGTGCGCCTCCAGCGCGGCGGCGAACTTCGGCCCGTCGGTCTCCAGCACCGAGATGTAGTTCTCGATGCCCATGGTGTCGTTGGTCTGGCCGCCCATGCGCTCGGCGACGATGCCGGTGCGTATGCCCTTGCGCGCCGCGTACACGGCGGCGGCTGCGCCAGCGGGCCCGCCGCCGACGATCAGCACGTCGTAGGCGTCCTTCGCGGCCAGCGCTTCGGCCTGGCGCGCCGGCGCGCCGCTGTCCAGCTTGGCGAGGATCTCCTCCAGTGTCATGCGCCCGGAGCCGAACACCTCGCCGTTGCGGTACACCATGGGCACGGCCATCACCTTGCGGGCGTTGACCTCGTCCTGGTAGAGCGCGCCGTCGATCACCACCGTGCTCACGCGCGGGTTCAGCACCGCCATCAGCGACATCGCCTGCACCACGTCCGGGCAGTTGTGGCAGCTGAGGGACATGTAGACCTCGAAGGCGTGCTCGCCGGCCAGCGCCCGCACCTGGTCGATCACCGCCTGCTCGACCTTGGGCGGGTGGCCGCCGACCCAGAGCAGGGCCAGCACCAGCGAGGTGAACTCGTGGCCCAGCGGGATGGCCGCAAAGCGCAGTTTCATCTCCGTACCGCTGCGGCGGATGGCAAAGGACGGCTTGCGCGCGTCGCTGCCGTCCTCGCGCAGCGTGATGTGTCGGCTCAGGCCGGCGATCTGGCGCAGCAGCGCGCGCAGTTCGGTGGAGCTTGCCGAATCATCCAGGGAGGCCTCGATCTCGAAGGGCAGCGTCACGCGCTGCAGGTAGGCCTCGAGCTGGGATTTCAGGGTGTCGTCCAACATGGTGGTTCCTCTCCGGGGTGGTTCGGGAAGCTCCCTGCCGCGCCGGGGTGGTGGCACGGCAGGGGAGGCTTGCCCCTGCGCCGGGGGTAGCGGCGCAGGATTGGCTAGGCTGTTTGCTTGGCTTGGGTCTCAGATCTTGCCGACCAGGTCCAGCGACGGGGCCAGGGTCGCGGCCCCCGGCGTCCACTTGGCCGGGCAGACCTGGCCCGGGTTGGCGGCGACGTACTGGGCTGCCTGGACCTTGCGCAGCAGCTCGGTCGCGTCGCGGCCGATGCCGTTGTCGTGGATCTCGCACAGCTTGATCTGGCCTTCGGGGTTGATGACGAAGGTGCCGCGCAGCGCCAGGCCTTCTTCCTCGATCATCACGTCGAAGTTGCGGGTCAGCGTGCCGGTCGGGTCGCCGATCAGCGGGTAGCGGACCTTGGCGATGGTGTCCGAGGTGTCGTGCCAGGCCTTGTGCGTGAAGTGGGTGTCGGTGGACACGCCGTAGATTTCCACGCCCAGCGCCTTGAAGGTGTCGTAGTGGTCGGCCAGGTCGCCCAGCTCGGTCGGGCAGACGAAGGTGAAGTCGGCCGGGTAGAAGAACACGACCGACCACTTGCCCTTGAGCGTGTCCTGGTTGACCGGGACGAACTTGCCGTTGTGGAAGGCGGTGGCGGAGAAGGGTTTGACGGGGGTGTTGATCAGGGACATGGAGGTTTCCTTTTCTTACAGGTGGAGGGCTGGTTGATGGAGGCGATTGAAATCAGTGAATCAATGGAAACGAACTATAGGGATGCCGGCCCGTCTGATCCAATGAGTTGTCTCAATCGGGCTGATAGGCGCACTGCATCAGCGGTGGAGACTGGGGAGTGGGCACTGAAATGAAAAAGGGCCCCGCAGGGGGACCCTTGGTGGGGCAGGGAGTTGCGGCGGGGCGGGGCCCGTGGGCCGGTCGCGTCGCCCGGCTTTCCTAGGTGCCGATGTCCTCGTTCCACAGTTCCGGGCGCGCGGCGATGAACCCGCGCATCAACCCGACGCAGTCATGGTCCTGCAGCACCTCGGTGGCGACGCCGCGAGAGCGCAGCAGGGCTTCCTCGCCCATGAAGGTCTGGTTCTCGCCGATCACCACCTTCGGGATGCCATACAGCAGGATCGCGCCCGAACACATCGCGCAGGGCGAGAGCGTGGTGTACAGCACCGACTCGCGGTACACGCGGGCCGGCTGGCGGCCGGCGTTCTCCAGCGCGTCCATCTCGCCGTGCAGGATGGGGCTGCCCTTCTGGATGCGGCGGTTGTGCCCGCGCCCGAGGATCACGCCCTGGTGTACCAGCACCGAGCCGATCGGGATGCCGCCCTCGGCCAGCCCGGCGCGGGCCTCGGCGATGGCGGCTTGCATGAACGGGTCCGGCGAGGTCTGGGCAGTTGTGGCCATGGGGCGCTCCTGTTTGTTCCTCAGGATAGCGCTAGGTCGGGGCCTTTCCCACCTCGATCCCGGCGATGGTTTCCATGGGCAGGATGACGGCTGAGACATGCTTGTCGCCATGGCCCAGGGCGCGGGTCTCCTGGTACATCTGCCGTGCCAGCGCGGGCAACAGCAGGCGAACACCACTGTCGTCGGCGGCGCGCAGCGCGCAGTCCAGGTCCTTGATGATGCCCTCGACCGTGAAGGCGGCCGCGAAGTTGCGCGGCAGGATGGCCTCGGGGACCGAGCGATCCAGCGCCCGGCACTGGCCGGAACTCACCTGCAGCGCGGCGAACAGGGTCTGCGGGTCCAGGCCCAGCCGGGTGCCGAGCACCATGGCTTCGGCCACCAGCACGTGCGCGGTGCCGGTGAGGATCTGGTTGCACAGCTTGGCCGCATTGCCGGCGCCGTGGCGCCCCATGTAAAAGATGTTGCAGCCGAACACCTCCAGCAGCGGACGGACCCGTTCAAGTACCGCTGCCTCGCCGCCTACCATGACCGCCAGCGTGCCCTGCTGAGCGCCGCGCGGGCCGCCGCTGACCGGCGCATCAAGGAAATCCACCTCCTTGGCAGCCAGCGCCGCCGCAAGCCTGCGGCTGAGCTCGGGATGCGTGGTGCTGGCGTCGATGAACACCTGCCCGGCCCGCGCCCCGGCCAGCGCACCGGCGGGGCCTAGGTAGACCTGCTCGACCTGGGCGGGGCTCATCACGCAGGTAACCAGGATGTCCACGCCGGCGGCGACGTCGGCCGGTGTGGCCGCTGCCCTGGCACCCAGCGCGGTCAGCCTCTCGAGGGCGGCCGGACTGCGGTTGTGGGCGAGCAGCGCATGGCCTGCCTTGAGCAGGTTGGCTGCCATCGGGTACCCCATCCGGCCCAGGCCGATGAATCCAACGCGCATGATTTTCCTCTCGCCTGTCGGTTGAAACGTCGATGCCTGAGCGCTGCCTGGCGGCATCCGGCCGTCGGGCAGGACGCAGTGCAGGCCTCAAGCTGCCGCTGCGGACGGGTGCAGGAGGGAGCCATCCGGGCCGCGACATGGTCAAACCAGTCTAGGCGGCGAATGTGACAGGCCCGTGTAGCTATCTAGACAGGTTGCGGTCCCGTTGCCGGCAGCCGGGCGTCTGGACCGGAGTTCAGGCCTGCGGCTGACTGACCGGGATGAGCCTGCCGTTGTGGAAGGCGGTGGCAGAGAAGGGTTTGACGGGAGTGTTGTTGATCAGGGGCATGGAAGCTTCCATTGCGTGCTGGTTGAAAGAGACATGAGTTCTCTCAATCACGCTACAGGTGCGCTGCTTCGCGGTCCGCGGCTCTGGAATCGGGTGCGCGGCGGAGGCAACCGCCGCAGAGGCACGAACGCAAAGGCGCTGGCACCCCGGGCGCGCCTTGCCCACAGCGGGCGGGGCAGGCGCTGTCCTCAGGAGGTAGGGGACGTGCCCGTATCCAGGAGCGGCAGCTGGAGGATGATCCGGGTGCCCTGGCCGGGCTCGCTGTCGATCCTGGCGCTGCCATTGGACTGGCCGCAGAATCCATGCACCATGGCGAGCCCCAGGCCGGTGCCGTGGGCCGCGTCCTTGGTGGTGAAGAACGGCTCGAACGCGCGGTTGCGGACCTCCGGCGACATGCCGGGGCCGTTGTCCCCCACCGAGAGCTCGGCGTACCGTTCGCTGCCCGACGGGGAATGAGTCGTGTCGGCTTGGTCCCTGACGCAGGCGCGCAAGACCAGCTTTCCCCTGCCGGCCATCGCATCGCGCGCGTTGGCCGCGAGGTTGAGCACTGCGCTCTCCAGGCCGCCTATGTCCACGTTGATCGGCACGGGAAGCTCGCCGAGTTCGTCGATTACCTGCACGCCGCTTCCCACCGTGGTCCTGACCAGCGGCAGCAGTTCCCGGACGTGCGTGGACAGGTCCACCCTCTCCGGCGTCAGGGTCTGCCGGCTCGCGAGGGCCAGCAGCGACCTGGTCAGGTGTTTGCCGCGAAGCGCGGCGCCGAGGGCAGCATCGACGCGGGTGCGCCAGGGTGCATCCGGCGGAATCGTTTCCACCAGCACGTCCAGGTTGCCCATGATCACGCCGAGCATGTTGCTGAAATCGTGCGCCAGCCCCCCGGTCAGGCGGCCGATCGCTTCCATCTTCTGGGCCTGGAACAAATGCTCCCGGGCGATGCGGGCGTTCTCGGCAGTGACAGCCAGACGCTCGCGGCTCGCCTGCAGTTCCATCTCCGTCAATTCCAGCCGCCCGGACATTTCGGCTTCCAGCTTCAACGCGGCGACTTCGACCGACTTCTCGCGCATCTCGGCGTCGGTCCTGGCGATCCGCAGCGCCTGCTCGGCCAGCGCGCGCTGGGTCACCTCGTGGGCGGTGCCAATGATGCCCAGCAGCCGGCGGTTCTCGGTGAGTTCCACGTACAGCGACGTGATCGGCGCGATACCCGTGATCTCCGCAGTTTCCTGTGCGGTCCACCCGCCAGGACGGTCCGTCCAGGTTGCGATCACGTGGGTGTCGCCCCTGGCTGCGGGAAGTGGAATGGCGAGGTAGCTGGTGGCCCCCGCCGCGACGAATTCCTCGATTATGGGGAAGCGCTTTTCGCGGCCGATATGGGCGCAGTCCAGGTCCAGCGCCTTTCGTGTCACGCGGACCAGTTCGACCGGGCTGTTGCGGTGCTCTTCAGTCTCCAGGAAGCCCCATGCACGCTCGAAAGAGGTGACCAGTCCGGTCTTCCGCGTCCAGGCGTAGCCCAGTCCCGACAGGGCGGGGTGTTCCGTCATGACCGACAGGGACACCCGGGCCGGCGCCAGGCCACGCGACGCCATCGCGGCGGCGACTGCTTCGACCAGCCTGTTCAGGTCCAGCGCGTGCGTACCGAACTCGAGAACCCGCTGCTGCAGCGACACGATCCAAGAGGGAGGGAACATCAATTTGCGCTTGTTGCTTCTGAAAGGGGCCGCACGCTGCCTGGTGCGGTATCGACGCGGCAATCAGCCGCATTCCCCGAGCCTAAGCGTGGATGTTGTGAACGCGCTGGTCCAGAACGCCGCGGAATCGTGCTGCTGGATCCGATGCGGTACTGGCGGAGAGAGAGGGATTCGAACCCTCGATACGGATTTTGTCCGTATAACGCCTTAGCAGGGCGCCCCCCCGATTTACGAACGCCTTGCGGCGTTTTTTGCCTCTCGGGCGTCCCGGTTGGAACGCGGTGCGAATGATAGCACGAGGGCTTTGGGGGGGTGCAGCTACCGCCTTGTTTCTGCTATAGTTCGCAGTCTGCGCCCGTAGCTCAGTTGGATAGAGTACCTGGCTACGAACCAGGGGGTCGTGGGTTCGAATCCTGCCGGGCGCGCCAGAAGTACCAAAGGCCTTGTCGAGAGACAAGGCCTTTTCGTTTTCAGGGTCCCGGCACGGCGCCGGAACCCGGTCCCGCGTTCTCAGGCGTAGCTGCGCAGGTGCTTCGAGAAATCCGCCAGCGGCGGGATGCCGCTGCTGTCGGCCCGCTGGCACCAGGCCTGCAGCCTCGCCAGCAACTGCTCGCGCGAGGCGAGCGACCGGCCCCACAGGGCGAGCAACTCGTCGCGCATCTGCGCCATGGTGGCCTTTTCCGGGCCCGTGGGTCCGACGCGCTTCATCGACCACTCGTAGCTGTCGATCACGTCATAGCGGTGCAGCATCACCGCCTGCAGCATGGCCTCGTCCACGGCGGTTCGGGGCTCGATGAACTTCGGCACCGGCACCACGCGCTTGATCTTCGCCAGGCCCAGCGCCTGCATGACGCGCAGGTACATCCAGCCGATGTCGAACTCGTACCAGCGGGTGGAGAAGCGCGCCGAGGTGGTGTAGGCGTGGTGGTTGTTGTGCAGCTCCTCGCCGCCGATCAGGATGCCGATGGGGAAGATGTTGGTGCTGGCGTCGTCGGTGGACCAGTTGCGGTAGCCCCAGAAGTGGCCCACGCCGTTGATCACCCCGGCCGCCCAGAACGGGATCCAGGCGATCTGCGTGATGAAGATCAGTGCGCCGGGAACGATGCCGAACACCAGCAGGTCGATGAGCGCCATCATCGTCAGGCCGAGCAGCACGTAGCGCGAGTAGAGCCTGCGCTCCAGCCAGTCGTCCGGCGTGCCGTCGCCGTAGCGCGCGATGGTCGCCTGGTTGGCGGCTTCCTTCACGTACAGGAACACGCCGCCCCACAGCACGCGGTGGATGCCATGCACCTGCGGGCTGTGCGGGTCCTCCGGCGTCTCGCGCTTGGCGTGGTGCTTGCGGTGCACCGCCACCCATTCGCGCGTGGCCATGCCCGTGGTCAGCCACAGCCACACGCGGAAGAAGTGGGCCGCCACCGGGTGGAAGGCCACCGCCCGGTGCGCCTGGCCGCGGTGCAGGAACAGGGTGACGGACACGATGGTGACGTGGGTCAGCAGCAGCGCCGCGATCACGTTGCCCCACCAGGGCAGGTCGAGCAGGCCGGAGAACAGCATGGCGGGCCGCCGGTTATTGGCCGCCGATGGAAACGGCGAAGTTCAGCGTTTCCATCTTGTAGGCGGTGGGCGTGTAGGTCAGCGCGAGGCGGATTTCGCGCAGGTTCTTCGCCTTGAGCGCGGCCACCGGGAACTCGGCGTCGATGGATTGCGTCGTGTCCTGGCCCGGATCGAGTCGGTCATTGCTGTTGTAGGACGAACCCACCTTGATGCTGGGCGCGCTGCGCTTGTCTTCCATCTCGATCTGCTTGCCGGCCATGTCGATGTACTGGACCTGCGCGGCGATCAGGCGCACCGACTGGTCGGTGGAGATGTTCTTCAGCACCAGCTTGCCGCTCAGCTTGGCGGGCGTGGTGACCTTGCCGGAGCCGGCTTCGACACGCTCGGTGACCTTCATCTCGCTCAGGTCGCCGGTGACGATGCCGGACTTCACCTTGAGCGAGTCGGGGGTGACGCTGTAGGTCTTGTCGCTGATCGCGGCGACGGCGGCCGTAGGCTGCTGCGTGCAGCCGGAGGCGAGGGCGGCGGTGACGGCCGCAGTTGCAACGACGGCGATCAGGCTGGCGTGGGTCGGTTTCATGGGGCGTTCCTTGTGCGGGTGCTTCGGGAGTGCGGGCTCCGGGCCCGTGTCGGACGGGCCGCGGAGCGGGGTGTCGTTGCCTTGCTCAGTGCGCGGCCTTGGCCTGCTCGGCATCGTCCAGCCGCTTGTGCCAGTCCTTGAGCTGCTTTTCGGTCTGGTCGGCGTTGATGCCGTAGGCCTGCTGCAGCGCCTGGCACAGCGCGTCGCGGCGGCCGCCGGTGTCTTCGAGCGTCACGTCGTCCAGCTTTTTCCACTGGCGCGCGGCCTGGGGCTTGAAGTCGGCCCAATGGCTTTCGATGTAGTCCCACTTCATGGTGATTCCCTTGTCTGCATGGCGATGAAACGGTGGCGGCTGCCGTGGCGGCAGCGATGCGGTCTGCCCGTGCCTGCGGCGCGGGCGCGAGCGTGGGTGGAAGCGGAATGCGGGCGGCCCGCAACGGTCCTGGGGGACTGTTGCGGGTCGCGGAGGGTCCGCGCGGTGTGTACGGGTGCGCCGGGGAGGCGGGGGCGGTGGGTGCTTCGGTACCGCCGGGTCTGCCCGGATCGAGAAAGGGGGAGGTGCGGGGAACTGCGGTGGCGTTGCGGCGCCGGCGGCTTGGCTCTGGAGGGCCTGGGTGCCCGGCGTCATGCGTCAACTTCTGGTGCTATGATACCGACCGGTCACTCTCCCGTCAACCCGCCGGAATCGATGCCCAAGAAGCCCGCCATCCCTGTGCAGCCCACCACTGAAGCCCCCGCCGCCGAGCGCCGCAGCGCGCGTGACAGGGTGTTCGAGACCGCCTCGGACCTGTTCTACCGCAAGGGCATACGCGCGGTCGGCGTCGAGGCGATCGCCGCCGAGGCGAACACGACCAAGATGAGCCTGTACCGCAACTTCCCGTCCAAGGACGAGCTGGTGGCGGCCTGGCTGCGCGACCATGACGCCAAGTTCTGGCTGCGCTGGGATGCGATGACCCAGAAACACCCGGATGACCCGGGCAAGCAGCTGCTGGCGGCGTTCACGCTCTTGTCCAAGCACGTGGCCGATCCCGAGGCGCGCGGCTGCCCGATGGCCAATACCGCGGTGGAGATCACGGAAACCGACCACCCGGCGCGCAAGGTGATCGAGGACCACAAGGCCGAGCTGCGCCGCCGCCTGGCCGCGCTGTGCGGCGCGCTGGGCGCAGCCGATGCGCGCAGCCTCGCCGACCAGTTGTTCCTGCTGATGGAGGGCGCGCACGTCAGCTCGCAGCTGCCCGGCACGCGCGTGCCGGCCTCCAACCTGCTGCGCGCGGCCAGCGCGCTGGTCGAGGCGGGCATCCGGACGCGCTGAACCCGTCGTCCTGCCGCGGTGTCCTGCCATGGCCGACGCGCTTGCCTCGGCCTGGCGCTATCCCTTGGCGGCAGGCGGCCGGTTGCGGGCCTGAAGGGCGGCAGCGACGGCGTCGTGCAGCGAGGCCGTCGTCACCGGCTTGGTCAGTACGATGTCCGCGGGGCTGCAATCCGGCGGGGTGTGCGGCACCAGCTCGACGGATGTCATAAGGATGATCACGGGGCCGCCGGTGCCGCCCGTGGCACTGCGCAGGGCGCGTGCGGTGGCGATGCCGTCCATGCCGGCGGTCATCTTCGAGTCCAGCAGGATCACGTGTCGCGGTGACCACGTGCTGCCCGGCTGCGAAACATGTTGGAGGATGCCCTCGCCGGAGGAAAACCCGGTCGGTGTCCAGCCCAGCCTGACGACGACGTTGAGCAGCGCCTCCAGGGCGAACGGGCTGTTGCAGGCCATCAGGACGTCCAGCCCCGCCATTTCCGGCAAGGAATGCCATGTGCCGGCGGGTTGCCCGGCAGTGGGGGCAGTCCAGAATGCGCTGCCCTCGATGGCCGCATGCCTGACCGGGACCATTTCGCCCGAACGGAGGTCCGGTGGGGTGAGGGCGCGCGCCTCCGCGCTGGCCCCGGGGCTGTGGCCTTGCAGGTGCGGGGTGGCGTGGCCTTGCCCCGGCATCACGGGCGTGGCGTTGTCGGCCCGGGCTGCGCCGAGGGCGAGGCCTGGATATGCCGGCACGGCATTGCCCGTCCCCGGTGCCGCAGCGTCTTCCTCCCGGGAGCGGGCGGGCCCGGCCGTCCGCCATCCCGCGAACCAGGCTATCCATGCGATGAACGCGAGCAGCACGGTGATGGCCACGTCGGAAAAAGTCAGGTTGTGCAATAGGCGGGCGCCCGCAGACGGGCGCGGGACGGCGATGGCCACGCTCCATTGCGAGTTCGGGGAACGGCTGTACGCCACCACGGTCGGCACGCCATCCGGGTCGAGTGCGTCGAACGTGCCCTGGGCCGGGCCCCGGATGCGCTTGAGCAGTTCCCGGACGGCGTTGGCGCCGATCTTCCCCTCATGGCCCGCCGTCCCCGCCGCCACGATGCCCTTGCTGTCGACAATGGCGGCCATCCATGACGCCTGCAGCCGCTGCCTGTGGAGGACATCATGTAACTGGTCGGCCGCCAACCCGATGCTCAGTGCATAGGCGGTGGCACCGTTGACCGGCACCGGGACGTCAACCGTGATCCTGTTCGCGCCGGAGAGGGCGCTCTTGGGCCGGTACGAAACCACCGGCCGTCCGCTGTCGAGCACGCGGCGCAGCTGTTCCGGGTCGCCGTGGGGCGGCAGGGTCTCACCGAAAGGACGCAGCGTGTCGAGCAGTTGGCGCCCGGTCCGGTCGCTGAGCACCACGTTGCTCCCGTTTTTCCCGACCGCGACCAGTTCACGGGCGCTGCGGTGGAAGCCCGCCAAGTCCTGCCTGGCAAGAAAGCTGGAGGTGGCCAGCGCATGCCCGAGGAGTTCCGCGTTCAGCAATTCGGCGTCCACCGACTGCGACAGGGCCCGGACGGTCCGAACCGCGTCCTGCGCGGGCCGCTCGCCGGCTTCGGGGCCGGCGAAAAGGAACACGACCATCGCGCCGGACAGGGCGGACAGCACGCAGGCAAGAGAGAGCCTGGCAACACGCAAACGCCGGGGATGTGCCGCACCGATGTCGGCGTCGGTGCCGGTAGCGGGCATCGTCACATCCGGGAGGACCGGTACAGGTCATTGACCGTGCGGTAGCAACTGCAGGCCGCCGAGGCGAGTCCGCGCTCGTTGAGGATGGCGAGCCGGCCGCGGCTGTAGGTGATGAGTTGGCGCTTCTGCAGTCCGCTGGCCGCCTCGCTGATGCCCACCCGTCGCACGCCCAGTATGCGGGCGAGGAACCCCTGGGTGATCGGGAATTCCCTGCCGTGGACGCGATCGCGGGTCATCAGCAACCAGCGCGCCATGCGTTCGGTCACCAGGTGGAAGCGGTTGCAGGCGGCCGTCTGCGCCACCTGCGCCATCAGCAGCCCGGTGTAGCGCAACAGTTCCCGCTGCAGCACCGGCCTGCGCGCGACATGCTGGCGCAATGCCGACGCTTTCATGCGCATCCCCTGCCCGCCGACCGAGACGATGGCAAGGAACGGCGATGCGGCCATGCCCAGCGCCACTGCGACGCCGACCATGCCCTCGGGCCCGACCAGTGCCGATTCGGCGGCGCGGTCTGCGTCCACCGACGTGAGCAGCGACACCATGGCGTTGACGGGGAAGTAGACGTGCTCGATGCGTTGGTGCGGCTGGTGTAGCACCTGGCCGAACGCCAGGTTGACGGTTTCCAGGTCGGGCATCAGCTTCTTCAACTCGCCCTTGGGGAGGGCGCCTAGCAGTTCGCTTGAGGCGGTGGTGTACGACGACACGATTTGAAATGCGCCTTGCATGTGATCCCTTGCGTGTGCAGCCAATGCTCGCAGGGCACCTGATCGGCGACCTGGCCCGTCGCCGGGATGCGTGCGCGAGGTTGCGCGTCACGCAGTCGACGACAGCGGACGGAGTGTAAATAACTTATATGAAACATGTGCTTATGTGCGATGCCGGACTTAAGTGCCATGCCTTTGTTCGGTTTCGTACACAAGCGGCATCGCTTGTGAATGGCGCCGGCTATGGATTGATGTCATCACGCTGATCCGGCATGCGCATCGATGCGTGTTTCTACGCATGCATTGCGGCGCAATTTTCGGCACCGGCCGCGCGCGCTGGCGGAGGTGCGATGGCAAACTTCCCGCCTCACGGCGCCCGCAATCCTAAAAATCGCGCCGGACAACTGGGAGGGTCACCATGAAGTTCCACCTGTCCGCCATCGCGGCGGCGTTCGCATTCAGCCTGCCCGCGCAGGCGCAAAGCCCGGCCCCCGATTCCAGGCTGATCGAGCGCGGCGCCTACCTGGTCAATGGCATCGCGGCCTGCGGCAACTGCCACTTCCAGCGCGACCAGACCGGCAAGCCGCTGTTCGACAAGGGCTTGTCCGGGGGCATGGTGTTCGACGAGGAGCCGTTCCGCGCGGTGGCCTCGAACATCACCAACGACGCCGAAACCGGCGTGGGCAAGTGGACCGACGCGCAACTGGTCCGCGCCATCCGCGAGGGCCTCCGCCCCGATGGCACGGTGATCGGGCCGCCCATGCCCATCGGCTTCTACCGAGGCATGGCCGACGCCGACGTGAAGGCGATCGTCGCCTGGATGCGCGCGCAGCCCGCGGTGCAGAACAAGGTGGCGAAGTCCGAGTACCGCATGCCGCTGCCGCCGAACTACGGCCCGGGGATCAGGAAGCCGATCAAGGCGCCGTCGCCCAAGGACACCATCAAGTACGGCGCCTACCTCGCCGGCCCGATGGGCCACTGCCTGGAATGCCACACGCCCTGGGTGAAGGGGCAGCCCGACATGGCCCGCGTCGGCGCGGGCGGCAACCCGTTCAAGGGGCCGTGGGGCGTCTCGGTGGCGGCCAACCTCACGCCGCACGAGACCGGCCTCAAGGGCTGGACGCCGTCCGAGATCGAGCGCGCCATCCGCAGCGGCGTGAAGCGCGACGGCTCGCCGCTCAAGCCGCCGATGGGCTACGGCTTCTACGCCAACATCAACGCAGCCGACATGAAGGCGCTCATCGCCTACCTGCGCTCGATGAAGCCGCAGAAGCTCGGCGGGGCCTGAGCGGGCCGCGCCGGTGGCTTACCGCGCCGCCGTGGACGCCATGGCGGCGCGTTTTTTAAAAAAATGAATTAAAACAGCCACTTAGATTGTTTTCGGCCGATTTTCGCTCAGGCCGCCAGCGCCCGGCCGCGGATGTGGTCGGCCGCCTTCTCCGCAATCATGATCACCGGCGCGTTGATGTTGCCGCCGACCATGTCCGGCATCACCGACGCATCCACCACGCGCAGCGCCTCGACGCCGAAGACGCGCAGCTGCTCGTCCACCACTGCGCCCGCGTCGCCGGCCACGCCCATGCGGCAGGTGCCCAGCGGATGGTGCACGGTGATCGCCGAGGCGCGGATCATGGAATCGATGTCCTCGTCGCTGTCGCCGTCACCGCGCCGTCCTGGCGTGATGTCGGCGGCGATGTGCGCCTGCATCGGCGCCTGGCGCGCCACCTCGCGGTAGAGGCGCACGCCGGCGCGCAGGGCCTTCCAGTCCGAGTCGGTGCTGAGGAAGTTCTGGTGGATGCGCACGTGCTTGCGCGGGTCGGTGTCCACCAGCGCAACATGGCCGCGGCTCTCCGGTCGCAGCAGCACCACGCGGCTGGCAAAGCCGTCGGTGAAGCCGGGTGACCCGGGCGCATAGGGCCGCGCGGTCAGCGGCGCGGCATTGAACAGGAACTGCACGTCGGGCGCGGCCAGGCCCGGGCGCGTCTTCAGGAAGGCGAGCACGCCCGAGGGCAGGTCGGCCGCCAGCCCCGTGCCGAACATCCAGCACTGGGCCAGCGCCATGCCGATGCGGTCGTAGCGCATCGCGCGGTGGAAGGGGCCGTTGCCGTTGCGCTTGAACATGAACAGCGCCGACACGTGGTCCTGCAGGTTGCGGCCCACGCCGGACAGTGGCGACTTCACCGCGATGCCATGCGCGCGCAGCGCGTCGGGGTCGCCCACGCCCGAGAGCATCAGCAATTGCGGCGAGTTGATCACCCCGCCCGACAGGATCACCTCGCGCGCTGCATGCGCGACCACGCTGCGGCCGTCCTGCATGTACTCGATGCCGGTGGCGCGCCCGTTCTCGATCAGCACGCGGCTGGCCAGTGCATTGACTTCGATGCGCAGGTTGGGGCGCGAGCGCGCCGGGTGCAGGTAGGCGACCGAGGCGCTGCTGCGCCGGCCGTTGCGGATGGTGGACTGCATGCGCGCGAAGCCTTCCTGCTGCGCGCCGTTGTAGTCGTCGGTCCAGCCGAAGCCCGCCGCGCGGCCGGCCTCGCCGAAGGCTTCCACCAGCGGATCGGCATAGCGCGAATGGCGGGTGCCCAAGGGGCCGTCGCTCCCGCGGAAGGCGTCGCTGCCGCCTTCCCAGGTCTCGCTGCGGCGGAAGTAGGGCAGCACGCGCTCGTAGTTCCAGGAGGCGAGCCCGGACCCGGCCCAGCGTTCGTAGTCCACCTTGTTGCCGCGCACGTAGGCCATGGCATTGATCGAGGACGAGCCGCCGACCACCTTGCCGCGCGCGCATTCCAGCGGCCGGTCGCCGACGCTGGCCTCGGGCTCGCATTCATAGCCCCAGTCGTACAGGCGCTCGGTGAGCAGCTTGCCCCAGCCCAGCGGCAGGTGGATCCACTTGTCCGTGTCCCAGCCGCCGGCTTCCAGCAGCAGCACGCGCGTTTGCGGGTCCTCGGACAGGCGCGCGGCCAGCACGCTGCCGGCCGAACCGGCGCCGACGATGATGAAATCGAATGATGCGGCTTGCGACATGGCGGGTTTCCGTGGAAAGCGGGGTGGGCGGGACGCGTGGGTCACATCCCGCGAAGATTGTAGACGAGCGCAATCAGGGGATTTGCTACGATTGCCGCATCGCAGGAATTCCTGAGGAGGAAACCACCATGTCCGAGTCCAAGCCCGTGCCCAAGGCGGCATCCCGCCGCCGCGTCATCCAGGCCGCCGCCGCCGGCGCCGCGCTGTCCACGCTGGGCTTCCCGGCCATCGTGCGCGCGCAGTCGAGCAAGTTGAAGGTCGGCGTGCTGCTGCCGCGCTCCGGCTTCCAGGGTTTCATCGGCCAGTCCTGCCAGAAGGGCGCGGACCTCGCGCCGGGCGTGATCAAGCAGCTGCTCGGCGTGGACATCGAACTGATGAACGCCGACACCGAGACCAACGTGGACACGGCGCGCACCCGCGCCGAGCGCCTGATCCAGGAAGGCGCGCAGATCCTGGTCGGGCCGTTCGACTCCGGCGCGGCGGTGGCCATAGCCCAGGTCGCCGAGCAGCGCGGCGTGCCCTTCGTGGTGAACATCGCGGCCGCGCCGCAGATCACCGAGCAGGGCTTCAAGTTCACCTTCCGCAACTTCCCGACCGCGCCCGAGCTGGTGACCAACGGCCTGGCGCTGATGCGCGACCTGTTCCAGGCCACGCGCACCGCGCCGCGCACCGCGGTGTTCATGCACGTGAACGACACCTTCGGCCAGGCCAATGCCAAGGCGGTCGCCGCCATCCTGCCGCGCCTGGATTACCTGCCGTTCAAGCTGCTGGACACCATCTCCTACGACCCGGCCGCCAAGGACCTGACGGTGGAGGTGTCCAAGGCCAAGGCCACCGGCGCGGACTTCGTGATGCTGGTCAGCCGCCTGAACGACGCCATCCTGCTGCGCCGGGAAATGGTCAAGCAGCGCTGGAACCCGATGGGCATCATCAGCCCGGGATCGCCCGGCATGTACGAGAACCAGTTCTACCAGGCGCTGGGCAAGCTATCGGAGAACTGCATCTCCAACGTGCCCTGGTACAACCCCAAGGCCGAGCTCACCAAGGTCGTGGACGCGGCGTTCAACAAGGGCAACCCCAAGGACAAGCTGGTGTTCCACGCGCTCAACGTGGGCTACACCTTCGAGGCCCTGTTGATCGCGGCCGACGCGTTCCGTCGCGCGAAGAGCGCCGACGGGAAGGTGCTGGCCGAGGCGGTGCGCCAGACCAACATCACCAACCGCATGATGCTGGGCGGGGCGATCAAGTTCAACGCCAAGGGGCAGGTGGAGGGCAACCTGTCGGCGGCGATCCAGAACATCGGCATGAAGCCCACGGTGGTGCTGCCCGCGAGCGCCGCCGAGACCGCGCCGATCTTCCCGGTGCCGGAGTACCGCAAGGCCTGATGGCGATCGCACTGCAGGCGGGCCGGGCGTTCCCGGCCCGTTTGTTTTGCGCCCCGTCCCGCCGTTCCCATCCCACCGGCGTCCTTCCTTGAACGTCCCCGCGGAACTCATCGCCAACGTCGCCGTCTCCGGCGTGCTCACCGGCCTGGTGTACGGGCTGATGGCGCTCGGCCTGTCGGTGATCTTCGGCGTGGTTCGGGTGGTGAACTTCGCGCACGGCGAGATGATGACCGTGTCCATGTACGCGGCGGTGATCCTGTTCTCCGCGCTCGGGGCCGATCCCTTCGTCATCCTGCTGCCGGTGGCCGCGGCCTTCTTCCTGTTCGGCTACGTGATGCAGGCGGCGCTGGTGAATCCCTTCATCAACCGGCCGGAACACTCGCAGTTCATGCTGCTGGTGGCCGTGGCCATCATGATGGTCAACGGCCTGCTGATGGCCTTCGGCCCGAACGCGCGCGGCCTGCAGGTGGACTACGCGCTGGACTCCTTCGAGCTCGGCCCGCTGCTGTTCGACAAGGTACGCGTCTATGCCGGCCTGGCGGCGATGGCGATCGCCGCCGCGCTGTTCGCGTTCTTCCGCTTCGCGCCGGCCGGGCGCGCGATCCGCGCCTGCGCCGACAACTACCTGGGCGCACGGGTGGTGGGGCTGAACGTGCGCCGCTGGTACGCCATCACCTTCGGCCTGGGCGCGGCCTGCGTGGGCGCGGCCGGCTGCCTGATGGTGATGCTGGTGGACGTTACGCCGCAGCTCGGACCGTCGTACACCCTGATGGCCTTCGTGATCGTGATCGTCGGCGGGCTGGGCTCCATGGGCGGGGCGTTGCTGGGCGGGGTGCTGATCGGCCTGTCGGAGGCGCTGGCCGGGCTGTTCTTCAGCCCTTCGGCCAAGAGCATGTTCAGCTTCGGGCTGCTGATCCTGGTGCTGCTGTTCCGGCCGCAGGGCATCCTCGGGAGGAAGCCGTGAGCGCGGCCGGCCACGCATCCCCGGGCGGGCTGACCGCACGCGGCCGCCAGGCGCTGGTCGCGCTGGCGCTCATCCTGCTCGCGCTGCCCTGGTTCGCCAGCGGCTACGTGCTGTCCATCGCCATCCTGGTGCTGTACTTCGCCTTCGCCGGCCAGGCCTGGAACGTGATGATGGGCTTCTGCGGCCAGTTGTCGCTGGGGCATTCGCTCTATGTCGGTGTCGGCGCGTACACCGCGGCAGCGCTGTTCGTGCACGGCGGCATCGGGCCCTGGGCGGGCGTGTGGGCGGCGATCGCGGTGTGCATGCTGATCGGCGCGGTGATCGGGCTGCTCGCGTTCCGCTTCGGCATAGGCGGGGTGTACTTCGCGCTGCTGACCATCGCGTTCGCCGAGTTCACGCGCCTGGGCTTCGACCACTGGGACTGGCTGGGCGCCTCGGGTGGCTTCTTCCTGCCGGTGGCGCAGCGCGAGCACAACGACCTGATGAACCTGCGCGGCTCGCCGGTGATGTTCTATTACCTCGCGCTGGCGCTGGCGGCCGGGTCGCTGTGGCTGTGCGCCTGGCTGCTGCGCACCCGCACCGGCTACTACTGGCAGGCGATACGCGAGGACCAGGACGCGGCGCAGGCGCTGGGCATCAACACCTTCCGCTACAAGATGCTCGCGGTGCTGATCTCCTCGGCCATGACCGGGGTGGCGGGCGTGTTCTACGCCTTCTACTACAACAACCTGTTCCCCGAGCAGATCTTCAACATGGGCCGCTCGATCGAGATCATCCTCGGGCCCATCATCGGCGGCGTGGGCACGCTGTTCGGCCCGGTGGTGGGGGCGGCTGTGCTCACGCCGCTGGCCGACCTGATCACCGAACTGCTCGCCGCCGCCGGCATCGAGATCCCGGGCGTGAAGCAGGTGTTCTATGGCCTGGCCCTGCTGGTGGTGGTGATGTTCCTGCCCAATGGCATCTGGCCGCCGCTGGCGCGGCGCCTCGGGCTGGTGGAAGGGGATGGCCGTGGCTGAGCCCCTGCTCGAACTGCGTGGCGTGTCGCGCCAGTTCCGCGGCCTGCGCGCGGTGTCCAACGTGTCGCTCGCCGTGCCCGAGGGGCGGATCACCGCGCTGATCGGCCCGAACGGCGCCGGCAAGACCACCTGCTTCAACCTCGTCGCCGGGGTCTATCGTCCCGACGAGGGCGAGATCCGCATGGGTGGCGTGCGCATCGACGGCCTGCGGCCCGACCAGGTGTGCGCCGCCGGCATCGGGCGCACCTTCCAGCTGGTCAAGCCCTTCGCCGGCCTGTCGGTGCTGGACAACGTGATCGTGGGCGCGCTGCATGCCAGGCCCGATGTGCGGGCGGCGCGCCGGCGCGCGATGGACGTGCTGGAGCAACTGGGCCTCGCCGACAAGCGCGCGCAGCTCGCCGCTTCGCTCACGCTGCCCGACCGCAAGCGCCTGGAAGTGGCGCGCGCGCTGGCCACCGGGCCGCGCCTGCTGCTGCTGGACGAGGTGATGGCGGGCCTGCGCCCGACCGAGACCGACCAGATGGTGGCGGTGTTCCGCGAACTGAACCGCAGCACCGGCGTGACCATCCTGCTGATCGAGCACGTGATGCGCGCGGTGATGGCGCTGGCGGCCGAGATCCATGTGCTGCACCACGGCGAGCTGATCGCCAGCGGCGCGCCCGAGGACGTGGTGCGCGACCCCGCGGTGCTGCAGTCCTACCTCGGCGAGGAGGCGTTCCAGTGAGCGCGCTGCTGCAGGTGGAGGGACTGGACCTGTACTACGGCGACGCGCAGGCGCTGGACGGCGTGTCGCTGGAGGTGGAGGAGGGCAGCATCGTCGCCATCGTCGGCGCCACCGGCGCGGGCAAGTCCAGCCTGATCCGCACCATCGCCGGCATCGAGAAGCCGCGCGCCGGGCGCATCCGCTACCGCGGCCGCGACATCGCCGGGCTGGACAGCTACGTGACCTGCGACCTGGGCATCGGCCAGGTCGCCGAGGGCCGGCAGGTGTTCCCCAACCTCACGGTCGAGGAGAACCTCGACGTGGGCGCGATGCTGCCGCGCGCGAAGGGCAGGGCGGCGGCCACGCGCGAGCGCGTCTATGCCATGTTCCCGCGGCTGGCCGAGCGCCGCCGCCAGCTGGCCGGGACGCTGTCCGGCGGTGAGCAGCAGATGCTGGCAATCGGCCGCTGCCTGATGGGCCAGCCCGAGCTGATGATGTTCGACGAGCCGTCGCTCGGCCTCGCCCCCGCGGTGGTGCAGGAGGTGTTCCAGACCCTGCGCAAGCTGAACGCCGAGGGCCTGACCGTGCTGCTGGTGGAGCAGAACGTCGCCGTGTCGCTGCGCCTGGCGGCGCGCGCCTACGTGCTGGAGAACGGCCGCGTGGTGATGCAGGGA
>CAIVVS010000081.1 GCA_903909415.1 uncultured Pseudomonadota bacterium
GCTGGCCGACTGCGCGGTGGTGGTCAACGAGTTCGGCGAGATCGGCCTGGACCACGCGCTGATCGAGTCCAGCAACGACAACACCATCCTGCTGTCCTCGGGGTGCCTGTGCTGCACGGTGCGCGGCGACCTGGTGGACACGCTGCGCGACCTGTCGGTCAAGCGCATGCGCGGCGAGGTGCCGCCGTTCTCGCGCGTGATCATCGAGACCACGGGCCTCGCCGACCCCGCGCCCATCCTGCACACGCTGATGAGCCTGCCGGTCACGCGCCGCTATGCGCTGGCCAGCGTGGTGAGCACGGTGGACGCGGTCAACGGCGAGGCGACGCTGGGCTCGCAGCCGGAATCGGTGAAGCAGGCGGCGGTCGCCGACCGCATCGTGATCACCAAGACCGACCTCACCGGCGCGGCGCGCATCGCCAGCCTGCGTGCGCGGCTGGCCGCGCTGAATCCCGCCGCCGACATCCTCGACGGCGCCTCCGCGCTGCTGCCCTCGCAGCTGTTCGGCGCGCTGTCCTACGACCCGGCGGCGCGCTCGGTGGACGTGTCCGAGTGGCTGCGCGCCGAGGCCTATGCGACGCAGGGCGCGGACCACGCCTGCGCGGACGACGAGGTTCCTGAACACGTCGCCCCCGACCCGAACCGCCACGACGACCGGGTGCGCGCGCACTGCTTCACCTTCGATGCGCCCCTGCCGTGGCGCGAGCTGTCGATCTGGCTGGACGTGCTGGTGCGCCTGCGCGGCGACGACCTGCTTCGGGTCAAGGGCATGGTCAACGTCGAGGGTGCGTCCGGGCCGGTGGTGGTGCACGCCGTGCAGCAGTTGTTCCACCCGCCGGTCGAGCTGGACGCCTGGCCCGCCGCGGGCGAGTTCGCCGACCGGCGCTCGCGCATCGTGTTCATCACCCGCGACATGGCGCGCGAGGACATCGCCCGGGCGCTGGACGGCGTGCGCGACGGCTTCGCCGAGGCCCTGCGCGCTGCGCGCGGCGTGGAAGAAATCGCTGCGCGCGGCGTGGAAGACACCGCTGCGCGCGGCCTGGAAGACGTCGCCGCCCGCGGCGAAGCGACCAACCCCTAGAATTCCATTCGTATCCGTCAGACAGTTTCAGGAGATATGGCTTTGCAACTGGACACCCTGCTCAAGAACGGCCTGCTGATCAGCGACAAGGCCAGCACCACCATGTCGGTCGGCATCCGCGACGGCAAGATCGCCGGCCTGTACTCGCCGGGCACCGAGCTCGAGGCGCGCGAAGTCGTGGACTGCACCGGCCGCGCCATCCTGCCGGGCCTGATCGACATGCACTGCCACCACCGCGAGGGCGCGGAAAAGGGCTTCGAGTACAAGGAAACCATCGAGACCGCGACCAGCGCCGCGGCCGCCGGCGGCGTGACCACCACGGTGGGCATGCCCAACGTGCAGCCCCCGCCCAACACCGCCGCCAAGCTGGAGGCGCAGTTCGCGCGTTACCGCGCTGGCGCCATCGGCGACTGGAACTTCAACCCGGCGCCCACGGTGCTGGAGGAAATCCCGGCGATGGCGAAGATGGGCATAGGCGCGTTCAAGATCTTCATGGTGGTGGACACCGGGCGCGACTATCCGCACATGCCCGGCATCGGCACCCACGACCACGGCAAGCTGCTGTCGATGATGAAGGCCTGCGCCGCGGCGAACGTGCCGCTGATGGTGCACCCGCACGACCAGGCGCTGATGGACGTGATCGAGAAGGAATACTGGGCGCGCGGCGAGCGCGACTGCTACGCCTACGCCAAGGCCTACGCGGCGCACGACGGCGTGATCTGGGAGACGGCCATCGCCACCCTGCTGCGCCTGCAGCGCGCCAGCGGCGTGCACCTGCACCTGCTGCACACCCAGACCTCGGGGTCGCTGGACCTGATCCGGCGCGCCAAGGACGCCGGCCAGAAGGTGACCTGCGAGATCAACCCGTGGGCGCTGTTCCTGGGCTGCGACTGGAACGCGATCCAGCGGCTGGGTTCGTACGCGCTGTCCTACTGGGTGCCGGAGAAGAACCTGCCCGACCTGTGGAGCGCGCTGCGCGACGGCACCATCGACATCGTCGCCACCGACCACGCGCCGCATACCCGCGAGGAAAAGGAAATCGGCTTCACCGACGGCTGGAAGGCCCACACCGGCACGCCCTCGGTGCAGTTCTACCTGTCGATGCTGCTCAACGCCGCGCGCGAGGGCAAGATCAGCCGCGAACGCATTGTCGAGGCGACATCGACCGCGCCGGCGCGCATCTTCGGCCTGCAGGGCAAGGGACGCCTGGACCCGGGTTGCGACGCCGACCTGGTGGTGGTGGACCTCGAGAAGGAATTCGAGGTGCGCGACGAGGACGTGCTGTCGCTGGTGGGCTGGACGCCGTATGCCGGCAAGAAGCTGTTCGGCAAGCCGGTGCGCACCCTTGTGCGCGGGCGCACCGTCTACCTGGACGGCAAGGTCACCGGCGAAAAGGGCTGGGGCAAGCAGGCCGTGGCGAACTATCCCGGCTACCAGCGGGTGCGCAAGGTCGCCTGAGTACGGGAATGCCGTGCCGGCGGGGCGGGCAACGCCCGCCCGCCGTTCACCGGATTCAGGCCTGCAGCGACTCGATGGTCTGGTTGGCCACGCGGAGGCGCCGGCCGAGTTCCCGCGACAGGCTGACCAGCAGCTTGACCGCCACCTGGTGGTGCTCGGCCACCAGGCGCTGCAGTTCCGCGTTGGACATCGCGTAGCAGACCAGCGGCTCGTCGGCGCGCACGCTGGCCGAGCGCGGGCTGGAATCGAGCAGCGCCATTTCGCCGAACACCGTGCCCTGGCTGAAGGTCACCAGCCTGTGCGTGCGCCCGTCACCGCCGCGGTACACGCTCGCCGAGCCGCGCGCGATGATGAACATCTCGTCGCCCGGGTCGCCCTGCCGGAACACGTACTCCCCCGTGGCGATCTCCCGGCGTGCGAGCGTGCCGGACAGCACCGCGAGTTCCTGCGCGTCCAGCAGCTCCAGCGGCACCACGTCGCCCAGGCGCGCCTCGGCGCTGCGGGTGCGCTCGCCCTGCTGCGAGGCGATCAGCGCGTTCTCGGCGTGTTCCAGCGCATGGTCGGTGTCGTCGAAGAACGCGCCCTCGCCGAGCTTCGCCATCACGCCGGTGTCGGCGAGGAAGCGCCACAGCGCTCCGTCGCGCAGCAGGTTGGCGACCAGCAGCTTGGCGTTGGCCGAGCGCACCGCGGCGTCGATCTGCATGAGGATGTTGGCGCCGGTGAGGTCGATGTAGCCGACGCGGCGCATGTCCAGTACCACGTGCGCGGGCGGCCCCGAGGCCTCGCGCAGCAGCACGTCGATGCGGTTGGCCAGGTGGTCGGCGGTGCCGAAGAAGACGATCCCCTCGAGCTCGAACACCGCGATGCGCGCGCCGTGGCGCGCGAGCAGGGCCTGCTCGGCGGCGGGACGCGAGCGGCGCGACTGCAGGGTGTCGGCGCGGTACTCGCGCCGTATCACCGAGCGGCTGGTGGCCGACAGGAAGAAGGCCACGGACAGCACCACGCCCGCGACCACCGCGATGGCGACCCCCGCGAACACCGCGACCACGGCAACCATCGCCATCGTCGCCACGTCGATCGCCAGCGCGCGGCGGTTGGGTCCGCTCGCGCGCAGGAGCTTGCCGGCCAGCGCCAGCGTCGGGCGGTCCACCAGGCGCAGCGCGACCACCACCAGCATCGCGGCCACCACCGCGTGCGGCAGCAGCGCCACCAGCGGGCCGAGCACCAGCACCGCGACCAGCAGGGCCGCCGCCATCACCAGCAGGGACACCACGCTGCGCCCGCCGGCGCGGTGGTTGGTCTGGCTCGCCGCCAGGCTGATGGTGCAGGGCGCGCAGCCCAGGCCGGCGGTGATCGCGTTGGCCAGTCCCAGCCGCGCCAGCTCGCGGTTGGCGTCATGGCGCAGCCCGGTCTGCGCCTCGAAGGCCTTGGCCGACAGCAGGTGGTCCAGCGA
>CAIVVS010000082.1 GCA_903909415.1 uncultured Pseudomonadota bacterium
CGCACCTTGGTTTCCAGCGCGGCGATGATGGCCGGGTTGCGCATCGTCGCGTCCTTCATGCGTTCGTTGCGCAGCGGCAGCAGCGCATCCAGCAGGCCGTCGCCCATCGCCTGCCAGCGCAGCGCCGCCATGCGCGCGCGCCCCTCGGCGGGAAACAGCTTCGCCCCGGCATGCAGGCCGTCCAGGTACTCGCAGATCACGCGCGAGTCGAACAGCGCCATGCTGTCGTCCAGCACCAGCGTCGGGATCTTGCACAGCGGGTTGTCCAGCAGCAGTTCGCGGTGCGGCTCGGTCGAGGACACGACCGTGCGCACCAGGTCCAGGCGATCCGCCAGGCCGGTTTCATGCGCGAGGATCATCACCTTGCGCACATAGGGCGAGCGTGGCGACCAGTGGAGTTTCATGTCGGGGGTTTCTGGAAGGTGTTGCGGAGGCAAATCAAGGTTGACAGTGTAGGTAGCGCTCGTTACCGTGTCCAGCCGATCCCGCCATTCAGGACTGCGCGCAATTGGCGCAATGCAATAAGCCCATGGCCATTCCCTACGACACCGTCAAGCGCATCACCGCGCAGCTCTACGAGTGGTCCCTGCGGAAGATCCCCGAGGACACCAAGCTCGCGCTGCGCGAGGCCGAGTCCGCCGAGACCCACCCGGTGGGCCGCGACACGCTCACCATCATGCTCAAGAGCGCCGATTCCGCCGAGAAGAGCGGGCGCTTCGTCTGCTCGGATTCCGGCGTGCCGGTGTACTTCGTCAAGATGGGCAGCGGCGCGCATTTCGAGGGGGACGTGCGCGCGGCGATCACCGAGGGATTCGCGGACCTGGCGCGCGACATCGACCCGCCCATCCTGGAGCACGTGACCAATCCGCTCACGCTCAAGCGCGGCCACGCCGGCAAGGACATGCCCATCGTCACCTTCGACATGGTGGGCGAGCACGACTACGCCGAGATCACCTGCTCGCCCAAGGCGCTGGGCTCGGGCCGCTGGGCGGCGTTGCAGATCTTCAGCTTCCCGTCGCTGGACACCATCGAGCAGTACATCCTCGAATGCGTGGTGCAGGCCGGCGCCCAGGCCTGCCCGCCGGTGGTGGTCGGTGTGGGCATAGGCGGCACCTTCGACTACGCCGCCAAGATGGCCAAGGAAGCGACGCTGCGCCCCTTCGGCCAGGTCAACCCCGAGCCCATCCTGCAGGACATGGAGGCGCGGCTGCTCAAGGCGATCAACCAGACCGGCATCGGCCCCATGGGCACGGGCGGCGTGGCCACCGCGATGGCGGTGCACATCAACTACAGCGCCGGGCACGGCTTCACGCCGGTGGCGGTGTGCTTCAACTGCTGGATCAACCGCCGCACCAAGGTGCGCCTCTATAACGACGGGCTCATCGAGCGTATCGAGTAGGGGACGGACATGGAAAAGCCCCGCACCCACCACCTGACCCTGCCGCTCACCGCCGCGCAGGTGCGCGAACTCGCCTGCGGCGACATCGTCCACCTGCACGGCGACGTGGTGCTCGGCGCCGGCTTGCAGACCCACGAGCGCGTGATCGAGTGCCTGGACGGCAAGCGGGAATTCCCGCTGCCCATGCGCGGGGGCACCTTCTTCCACCTGCCCACCTACAGCCGCGAGGTGGACGGGCGCGACGACGTCGCCTACATCAACCCCACCACCAGCACCCGCTTCAACGAGTTCATGCCGCGCATCATCCGCGAGCTGGACATCCGCCTCACCGGCGGCAAGGGCGGCCTGGACGCCGCGAGCGCCCGCGCGATGCAGGACACGGGCTGCGCCTACCTCTCGTTCATCGGCGGCGGGCTGTCGCTGTTCACCGAGGCAATCCGCGAGGTGAAGGCGGTGCACTGGAAGGACCTGTACTTCCACTACCGGCTGGTGCAGCTGCGCGTGGAGGCGCTCGGGCCGGCGACCGTGGGCATCGACGCGCACGGGCGCAGCCTGTTCGAAAGCATCACGGAAGAGGCACGCGGGCGGATACCGGACATACTCAAGGGTCTGGGACCCAGGAAAGCCACATGACACATCCGATGAAACTCGCGCGCGCCGCCCTCCTGCTCGTCGCAGGCCTGGCCCTCGCCATACCCGCCGCCGCGCAGTTCTACCCCTCGCGCCCGATCCGCCTCATCAACCCCTACGCGGCAGGCGGCCCCTTCGACCTGGTCGCCCGGGAACTCGCCAAGCCCATGGGCGAGATCCTCAATACGCAGGTGGTGGTGGAGAACCGTCCCGGTGCCGGCGCGACCATAGGCGCGGACGTGGTCGCCAAGTCCGAGCCCAACGGCTACACCCTGCTGCTGAGCGGTTCGCCCAGCCACATCATCGTGCCGGCGGTCATGCCCAAGCCGCCTTATGACGGCTTAGGCGACTTCACGCCGGTGGCGCTGGTGGCGACCGTGCCCAACCTGATCGTCGCCAAGCCCTCGCTCGGCATCAAGGACCTGGCGGGCCTGATCGCCTACGCCAAGGCCAACCCGGGCAAACTGTCCTACGGCTCGCCCGGGCCGGGCAGCATCGGGCACCTGTCCATGGAACTGTTCAAGCGCATGGCCGGCGTGGACATGGTGCACGTGCCCTACAAGGGCGCCGCGCCCGCGGTGACGGACCTCTTGGGCGGGCAGGTGGACATCGCCATGCTCAACATCTCCGCGGTGCTGCCGCACATCCGGTCCGGCAAGATGACTGCGGTCGCCATGGGCACGAAGAAGCGCGCCGCGCTGCTGGCCGACCTGCCCACCATCGAGGAAGGCGGCTTCCGCGGCTATGACGCCGGCACCTGGTACGGCGTGTTCGGCCCGGCGCACATGCCCAACGGCGTGGTGAGCACCCTGTTCCAGGCCATCAGCAAGGTGACGGCCATGCCCGAGTTCCAGGCGCGCCTGCAGCAGCAGCAGGGCGCGGACGTGACCCTGATGGGCCCGCTGGACCTGCGCGTGCTGCTGCAGAAGGAACGCTCGGAACTCGTGCCCCTGATCCGCCAGCTGGCGCTCAAGATCGAGTAGTACCGGTGGGACAGAGCATCGCGCAGAAGATCATCGCCCGCGCGGCGGGCCGCGCCACGGTGGACGTGGGCGAGTACGTCAGCGTCACCCCGGACTACACCGCCTGCCAGGAGATCTACTGGCCGATCCACAAGCGCCACATGGCCGAGATCGGCGTGGACCGCGTCGCGCGGCCGGACAAGCTGGTGATGGTGGTGGACCACACCACCAGCCCGGCGATGGGCTCGCCCTACCACCAGATCCACCGCGAGGTGAAGGACTTCGCCGAGCGCAACAAGGTGGTGCAGTTCCACGGCCCGGGCAGCGGCCTGCGCCACCTGGTGCTCACCGAGAAGGGCCTCGCGCGTCCCGGCACCCTGGTGTTCTCCGACGAGCCCAACATCGCCAGCATCGGCGCCCTGGGCGCGCTGAACATCCCCGTGTCCTGGGAGGTGATCGTCACCCTGCTGGGCGACGAGAACTGGGTGTCCGTCCCCAGGACCGCGCGCTTCGACATCCGCGGGCGCCTCGCCCCCGGCGTGGCCGCGCGCGACCTCGCGCAGCTCATCAATCGCGAGTACGGCAACAGCGACGCGCTGATGCAGACCTGCGTGGAATTCGGCGGCGACCTCGCCGGCCTGTCGCTGGACGACCGCCAGTCGCTGCTCGCCTGCACCTTCCACGCCGGGGCCGACACCGCGGTGATGGAAGTGGACGCCCTCGCCCTGGACTACGTGAAGTCCCGCGCCGAGGGCCGCCCCTGGCACGACTGCGCGCCGGACGCGGATGCGGCGTACTCCTTCCGCCGCAGCTGGGACCTGGGCGAGCTTTCACCCATGGTCACCGTGCCGCCGGAAATGCACACCGTGGTGCCGGTGGGCGAGCTGCGCGGCACGCGCGTGACCCAGGCCACCATCGGCTCCTGCGCGAGCAACCGGCTGGACGACCTGCGCGCCGCAGCTACGGTGCTCAAGGGACGGACGATCGCCAAGCACGTGACCATGTATGTCTCCCCCGGCAGCCGCGAGGTGTACGCCTCGGCCGCGCGCGAGGGGCTGCTGGAAACCTTCATCGAGGCGGGCGCCACCGTGCTCGCGCCGGGCTGCAACACCTGCTGGGGTTACCTCGGCGTGCTGGCCGATGACGAGGTGTCCATCTCCACCCACCAGTTCAACTACCACGGCCGCAACGGCAGCCGGAAGGCGAGCGTGAACCTCGCCAGCCCCTGGACCGTGGCGGCCTCGGCGCTGGCGGGGGAGATCACCGACCCGCGAGGGATGCTCTCGTGAGCAATACCGTCATCAAAGGCCGCGTCTGGAAATTCGGCGACGGCATCAGCGGCGACGACGGCGTGATCCAGTACTCGCGCCTGACCGACCTCTCCACCTACGACGAGCCGGCACTGCGCGCCTTGTGCTTCGAGCTGATCGAGCCGCGCTTCTCGAAGGAAGTGCGCGCCGGCGACCTGGTCGTGGCCGGCCACAACTTCGCTCACCACAGCCACCCGCAGGTCTGCGTGGCGCTCAAGGCCTCGGGCATCGCCGCGGTGGTGGCCGAGTCCTGCGATACCAACTTCCTGCGCAAGTCGCTGAACGTCGGCCTGCCGGTGGTGACCTGCCCCGGCGTCAGCGCGCTGGTGACGCCCTTCGGCGAGCTGGAAGTGGACCTCGCGCGCGGCGAGGTACGCGAGCCCTCAAGCGGCAGGACGCTGGCGGTGCGCCCCTACTCGCCGCGCATGCTGGGCATCGTGCGCGCCGGCGGGCTGATTCCATTCCTAAAGGCGGAGCAGGCGGCGGCCGCCTGACAGGGCCAGCAGTAAATCAGGCGGCGACGCGGGCCGCCGACGCCGAGCGGCGCACCTTCACTGCCACCTCGACCCGCGAGCCCAGCTTGTTGATGATTCCCATCAGGCGATCCACCGTGAAGCGGCCGAGATCCGCGTTGCGTATGCGCGAGAAATCCGCTGCCGCGATCCCGGTCAGCACTTGGGCCTGGCGTACTGTCAGGCCGTCACGGTCCAGCGCCTTGATGATTTCGGTGGCGAGGATCGCCTTGAACTGGCGCAGGTCGGCGTTGTCCTTGCCGAGGTCGCGGTACACGTTGCCACTGCCGCGGATCACTTCGAACGGGGCGTCCTTCATTTCAGCATCTCCTTGAGCCGCTTTATCCGGTCCCGGATCAGGTCAATCTCATGCATAGGGGTCTTGATGCCCTGCGTCGACTTCTTCTGGAACGCATGCACCACCCATAGCTCGTCGCCTAGTTGCACCGCGTACACAACGCGGAAGGCGTTACCCCGGTAGGGCAGGGCAATCTCCAGCACGCCGGACCCCATGCCCTTCATCGGCTTCGCCAGGTCGGCTTTACCTCCTTCCGCCGCAATGGTCAGCGCACTCAGGCAGATCGACTGGGCGCCGTCCGGAAAGGCCTCGAATGCCTTTCGGGCGGCGCTGATCCACGAAATCGGTCGTGTAGGTCGGGTCATGGGGAATCCGGTATCGCTATGTTGTCATACCTGACAACAATCGGCAACGCCGGATCAGCGTCATATCCGGGCCGTCCAGCGGCTGATCCCGTTGACGCGACCGCCGACTATGGCGCGCTGAGCGCCAGGAATTCCCCGACGAGCGCATTGAATTGCGCCGCCTGCTCGAACATCGGGCCATGCCCGCATTCCTCGAACACCTCGAACCGGCAGTCCGGTATGCGCTTGCTCGCTGCTTCAGCAAGCTGCCATGAGGCGCGGATGTCGTTGCGGCCGGTGACGATCAGCGTCGGCTGGCGGACTTGCTCCAGCCGCTGGTACACCTGCGCTTCCGGCACCGCGAGCGCCGGGATCATGGCGTCGTAGAGCTGCTCCGCGTTCTGCAGACGGCCCGGCAGGGCGTTGGCGGTGAGTTGCACCATCAGGCACATCGGCGGCACCGACTCCGGCTTGAAGACGATGCGCTCCATGCGCGTGCGGGTCGCTTCCAGCGTGGCGTCCCGCAGCGCCTTCAGCGAGTTCTCCCGTGCGGCGCGGAGCACCTGCTCCTGCTCCCCGGGCGGGTGCAGGGCCGAGCCGCTGCCCACGATCACCAGGCGCTTTACCCTGTCTGGCATCGCCAGCGCGAGCAGGGCCGCCAGCAAGCCGCCATAGGAACTTCCCACGACGCAGAACTCGTCCAGTGACAGCGCATCCACCAAGGCCGTCAGGTGCGCGATGTGGTGCAATTGGGGGGCGGAGGTGTAGGCCTGGTCGGCGGAGAAGCCCGCTCCGAGCAGGTCGGGCGCGTGCACGGTGAAACGCCCACCCAGCACGTCGATGTTCGCAAGCCAGCGTTCCGCCGTGGTGCCCAGTCCGTGCAGCAGCAGCACCGGTGGCCCGCTGCCTTCGTGCAGCACGCGTGTGCGCAGCCTATTGACGTCCAGGAACCGTACTCGCATGGCGTAATCGTTCCCGGCTCAGGCCGGGGTGGCAGATGCGGACCGGGAGCCGGGTCCGAGCGGAACATGCCGCGCGGTGCGCAGCGCGTCGTCCGTCCACTTGGTCCCCGAGGCCGCGGCGGACAGGTTCTCGCCGCGCGTCAGGGACTGTGCATATCGCTGGGTATGGTCGGTGAGCGGGCGCTCGTCCTGTTCCCATGCGCGCAGGACCGCAGGAATGTCGGCCTGTCCATCGACCTGACCGTCCACATAGGCTGCGAGCGACAAGCCGTTCATCATCGCGCACCCCGCGCCTTGCCCCAGCGCCGGCGTCATGCCGTGGGCCGCGTCGCCGATCATCGCCACCGATCCCTTGGTCCACGAATGCAGTTCGATGGTCTCGTACAGGTCCCAGCGGCCCTCGCTGCCGATGCGGTCGTACAGCGTCCGCAGGTGCGGAAAGTCCTCGCCCCACATATCCACGTCGAAGGGCAGCTTCTGGCCGGCCAGGTCATCGGCCGGCAAGGTGAAGCACAAGTAAAGGTTCTCCGCATCGCAGGGCACGTACAGCGTGCGGCGCTCGCCGCTCGACTGGTAGGTGCAGATCTCGTCGCCATCGTCAGGCAGGCGGGGGATCAGCAGGCGGATCGCACCCCAGGCCTCGGTGGTGCGGGACTTGAGCAGGCCCAGCGAATCGCGCACCCGGGAGTTCACGCCATCCGCGCCCACGACCAGGTCTGCCTTGAAGGTCTGGCCGTCCTCGGTGCGTATCGTCCCGTCCGGCGTCGCCGCCACGACATGGGAGTTCACCCGGGTGGCCACGCCCGCGTGGCGGGCCGCGTTCAGCAGCGCCGTGTACAGCTTCTGCCGGGTCAGGGTGAACATGCGCGTGCCCTGGGCGGGCCCGAACACCTCCTTGCCGACGACCTGGTTGTTCCGGTCGCGCACCCAATACACCGGCGCCTCGTGCGAACCGCGCACCGCGTCCTCGTAGGCGCCCACCTGCTGCAGCACGCGCAGGCCGTTCTCCCAGATGAAGATGCCGGCGCCGAAGGCACGCAGCTCGGCTGCCCGCTCATGCAGGCGCACCTGCCAGCCGCGCTGGGCAAGGGCGGTCGCCGCAACCAGACCGGCAAACCCGGCCCCGACGATCTCAGCCGTGCGCGCCATCGCTCAGACCTGGAACGCGAGCTCGCGTCCGCGCGGCAAGGAGCCGGGCTCCAGCGGCGCGGGCTTGCGTGCATAGAACTCCAGCAGCGAGCCGTCGGGGTCGCGGATGTAGAAACTGTCCTTGTGCGCGGTCTCGACGGTGCGCTCCACCTTGATGCCCTTGGCGGGCAGGGCGGCGAGGCTCGCATCCAGTTCGTCGTGGCTGGGCAACTGGAAGGACACATGGTGCAGGCGCTTGCCCTCGGGCTGGTCCACCGTGCCGTCCTTCACCAGGGCGATCACGAAAGGGTAGCTGCCAGCGGGCGCGGAGTAGGTGGCAAGCCCGGCGTCCTCGTCGGCCATGGTCTCGAGCAGCCCGACCCCATTGCGGAAGAAGGCACGCATGGCGGTGAAGTCACGCGCCATCAGGAAGGCGTGCGTGATGCGCACCGGATGGATGGGCGCCTCGGCGACGCGGCGGATCTCCGGGTCGGCGTGGTAGCGCGCGTCCATGGAGGGCGTGTGCACGCCGGGAACCCACTGTCCGCTCACGCGGGTCTCGGTGTTGTACAGGTGGCGCCAGTCCTTGGAGACGTCGGCGTAGAACTCGTGGATGTTGCCGTCCGGGTCGTAGGTGTACACGCTGTGGGAGGACAGGTGGCGCACCGTGCGGTGGATCTTCCAGCCGGCGGCAACCGCACGTTCGTAGGCCTTGGCCAGGGCGAACTCGCTCTCCATCTCCCAGCCCAGGTGGTTCAGCCCGGGCTGCACGCCCTGGCCCTCGGCGAGGATCTTGTGCCCGCCTTCGCCGGTGAGCGCCTTGCCGGTGGCCTGGATCATGCCGATGTCGTGGTGCGTGTTGCCGTTGGAGACGAAGCCCGCCTTGATCGAGGGCTGCTGCAGCACGATCTCCAGCCCGCATACCTGGTTGTAGAAGGCGACGGAGCGGTTCACGTCGCCGACGAAGACGTTGGCATGGCCAAAGCGGCGCGGGCTCATGTGCACGGGATGGGCGAACTTGTCGATGCTCATGGGGAGAACTCCTTGGTGCGTGACCCACGTTGGTGTGACGCGTGCGTCAGTTCAGCGTGATGTTCGCGGTCTTCACGACCTTGGTCCACATCGCGATGTCACGCTCGATCAGGCGCGAGAATTCCTCCGGGGTGGAGAACGCCGGGTCGATGCCGCCGGCGCGCAGTTTCTCCAGCACGTCCGGCGCCTGCAGTGCGCGGCCGATGGACTGGTTCAGTTTGGCGACCACCTCGCGCGGCGTGCCGGCCGGTGCCATCGCCCCGGTCCAGATGCGCACCGAGTAGCCCGGCACCAGCTCGCCGATGGCCGTCATCTCCGGCATGGAAGGCAGTTTCGCGCCGGTGCTCACCGCCAGTTCCCGGATCTTCCCGGCCCTGGACTGCGCGCCGGTGGCCGAGCGCGATGCGAACATCACCTGGATCTGCCCGCCCACCAGGTCCGCCAGCACCGCGGCATCGCTCTTGTAGGCCACGTGGGTCATCTTGGTGCCGCTCATCTGCTGGAACAGCTCGCCGATCAGGTGCGGCGAGCTGCCCACGCCGGGCGAACCGAAGTTCAGCACGGCGGGCTTGGCGCGCAGCAGATCGATGAACTCCTTGAGGCCGTTGGCCTGTACTCCGGGATGGACCAGCAGCATCACTGGGAAGTCGATGATCTGCGCCACCGGTGCGATGTCCTTCACCGGGTCGTAGGGCAGCTTGTACAAGGCTGCATTGGTGACATAGCTGGAGGGAATGATGGCAAAGGTCGCGCCGTCCGGGGCAGACCGCACCACGGACTCCACGCCCACCGTGCCGCCGGCACCGGGCTTGTTGTCTACGATGAACTGGCGGCCCAGGTCCTCGGTCAGCTTGGGGGCGATCACCCGCGCGAGGATGTCGGTGCCGCCGCCCGGGCCGAAGGGGACGACCAGCCGGACGGGCTTGTCCGGCCACGGGGCGGTCTGGGCGAGGAGTGGCTGCGACAGGAGCCCGGACAGCAGGGCCAGGGGCAAACCAAGTGCGCGGCGCGAAACCTTCATCGAAGCTCCTCCTCGAATGCGGTGACCAAAATGTATCCAGAGTTTCAGGATAACCCGATGCCACCGCCCGGCGAAGGGAGGAAATCCGATCTGGTGGGAATCAGCGCATGAGCAAGGCCTGGCGGTTCAGGCCTACAGCTTCCTCTGGAACCAAGGCACCACCACTTCCTTGAAGATCCTGCCGTCGGACCAGTCCTTGCCGCGCCCGATGTGCCCGCCCTCGGGGTTCACCCAGGCTTCCTTGGGGCTGCCGGACTTCATCAGGATGTAGAGGTCGTCTATCGGCACCTGCGTGTCGCGCTCGCCGTTGACGTTGAGCATGGGCGCCGAGCCGCGCGCCAGCACGTCCTTCATCGACATGCGCGGGCCGTAGGCCAGGAACTCCTCCAGCGTGCCGGTGCCGTAGACGCCGGCGCGCGCCGGGAACAGGTCGAACAGGTACTCGCGCGTGCCCAGGGCGCGCAGCTGCCAGTCGCGCTGGAAGTAGCCGTGCACCGGGCCCGCCCAGTTCACCACCGCGCGCAGGCGCTTGGGTTCGGCGTAGGCCATGCGCACCGCCCAGTGACCGCCCCAGGACACGCCCTGGAAGCCCATGCGCGCCGGGTCGATGTCGGTGCGCGACTGCATCGCGTCGATCACGCGGGCGTAGATGCGCTCGGCGCCCACGTCGATGCGGATCGGCGACTCGCCGGTGCCGGGCATGTCCAGCGCCACGTAGGCCAGGCCCGCGGCCAGGTAGTCCGGGCCGTACTGCTCGACGACGAACTCCTTGTAGCTGTCCAGCCCACCCACCGACAGCACCACCGGCGGGCGCGCCACGCCGCGCGGACGCTGCAGGTAGCCGATGATCTCCTTGCCCTCGAAGGGAATGCGCAGCACCTCGATCTGCGGGTCGGCGATGCGCGCGTAGGCGCGGAAGGCCTCGGTGGCCAGCGCATGCGCGCGCTGCTTGCCCGGCGAGTTCTGCGTCGGCCACGCGCCGAAGCCGTGGTAGCGCCAGGCGGCGAGGTAGGCCTCGCGCGCGGCTTTCACGTCACTGGACTCCAGCCGGCGGGCCGTGTCCATGTGGCGCTGGCCGTTCTGCATCCAGGACGCGGCCCATTGCTCGCGGTCCAGCGAGTCGATGCGCCCGAGGATCTCGCGCACTTCCCTGGAATCGAAGCCGGTCATCGGATAGCGCTGCGCGTCGGCCCGCTCCTGGACCGCCTGCTTCAGTTCCGGCCAGGTGCGCGCCGGGGCGATCTGGGCGAGGGCACTTCCGGCCGCGGGCAGCAGGAAAGAGGCAAACAGCAGGGCATTCAAGGCAGCGCGCAGGCGCATCGTGGCTCCTCCTCAATCGACGTCGGACGCGTCGTGGCCGCCATTATCGCCCTTGGCCGTCACGCGGGGCCAGTGCTCCGCCTCCGCGCGTCCTCCGCAATCGCCCGCGACGTCGCCTGCAGATCCGCGAGTTGCAGCCGCGCGATCTCGCCCACCAGCCTGAAGCGCCGCGGCCACAGCAGGTTCAGGCAGCCCAGCACGGACGCGCCTTCGCCGGGTCCGGCAAGGATGGGCACCGCAATCGCATCCAGCCCGTCATCGCCGCGCCCCAGTCGCTGCCAGCCCGACTGCTGCGGGTCGCGCACCGCGTAGCCGCGCGCGCGGGCCTGCCGGATCGCGGCCTCCAGTCGCGGTACGTCCAGCGGCCCCATCGGCCCGCGCTCGGCGGGATGGCGCCGCAGTTCCTCCACCAGCCGCTCGCGCTCCGGCGCGGGGCAGTGGGCGAGGTAGGCGCGGCCCATGGCCGTGCCCGACATCTCCACCCTGTCCCCCAGCCGGTCGCGCGCCAGCTGCAGGCCCGACAGGCCGCGGTTGGTCTCGATGATCTCCATCTGTCGCCCGCGCCGCACCGCGAGGTCCGAGGGCCAGAGCACCTTCTCCTGCAGCCGCACCAGGTGCGGGCCGGCGGCCTCGGCGAGACGCTGGTGGCGCTGCGGCACGCGCGGCGCCCCGGATGAGCGGAAGCGGTACAGCCCGTCGCCCACCGAGCGGTTCACCATGCCGTGCGCCTGCAGCGTGGCCAGCACGCGCAGCAAACTCGGCTTGGGCAGGCCCGTGCTGCGGTGCAAATCCGCCAGCGAGAGGGCGGCCGCGTCCTGCAGTGTGCGCAGCACCATCAGCCCCCGCTCCAGCCCCCGCATCGTCTCCGCCATCCCGCCTCCGTTCACAGGCGGTCGTTCCGCCTGCCGGAACGGTAGGCCGCGCGCGGTTGACCTGTCAACCGGCGGGCCTTGTAATCCCCGCTTTCCCCCGCTGTATCCACCGGAGCCCCGCCATCGCCGCGATCAGGAACGTGCTGTTCGTCATGTGCGACCAGCTGCGCGCCGACCACCTGTCCTGCTACGGCTCGCGCCAGCCCGGGCGCGAGGGCCGCCCCATCGTGGACACGCCGAACATCGACGCACTCGCGGCGCGCGGCCTGCGCTTCGACCGTGCCTTCGTGCAGTCCGGCGTGTGCGGCCCGTCGCGCATGTCGACCTACACCGGGCGCTATGCCTCCACCCACGGCTCCAGCTGGAACTTCGTGCCGCTGGCCCTGACCGAGCGCACCCTCGGCGACCATCTCCGCGACGGCAAGGGCGCGGTGAAAGAAGCCCACCTGATCGGCAAGACCCACGTCACCGCCGACGCCGCCGGCATGCGCGCGCGCGGCATGGACCCGGCCAGCCCCGAGGGCGTGTTCGCCGCCGAGGGCGGCTTCCAGCGCATTGCGCGCCATGAGGACACCCCGGCGCTACGCCACGACTACAACGCCTGGCTGCGCGCCCAGGGCTACGACGGCGCCGACCCTTGGGCCGAACACGCTGCCTCGGGCTTGGACGAATCCGGCCAGGTGCTCACCGGCTCGCTGATGCGCAACGCCCACCTCGCCGCGCGGGTGCAGGACGCGCACTCCGAGACCGCCTATGTCTCGGACCTCGCCATCGACTTCATCCGCGACAAGGGCGATTCGCCCTGGGTGCTGCACCTGTCCTACATCAAGCCGCACTGGCCCTACATCGTCTCGGCTCCGTACCACGACCTGTATCGCAACGCCGAGCTGGAGCCGCTGCTGCCGCACGGCAAGAACCCGCATCCGGTGGAAGCCGCCTACCGGCAGGTGGACGAGGGCCAGAGCTTCGGCCGCGCGGAAGTGGCGCGCCACGTGCGGCCCGCCTACATGGGGCTGGTGAAGCAGATCGACGACCACCTCGGCCGCGTGCTGGCGGCGCTGCTCGAAGCGGGGCGGGAGCAGGACACCCTGGTGATCCTCACCTCCGACCACGGCGACTTCCTCGGCGACCGCGGCTTCGGCGACAAGGAACTGTTCTACGACGAGATCCAGAACGTCCCGCTGATCATCGCCGACCCGCGGCCCTCGGCTGACGTCACGCGCGGGCGCTCCACCGCCGAGCTGGTGCAGGCCATCGACCTGCTGCCCACCATGCTGGAGGCGCTGGACGTCGCGCGACCCGAGCCCTGGCTGGAGGGCCAGTCCCTGCTGCCGGTGATCGCGGGCAGCGGCGCGGGCCACGACTGCGTGTTCAGCGAACTCGACTACGCCATGCGCGAGACGCGCCGCTTCCTCGGGCGCGGCACCTTCGACAACTGCCGCGGCTTCATGGCGCGCACCGCCGACTGGAAATACGTCCACTGGGATGGCTACCCGGCGCAGCTGTTCGACCTGCGCGCCGACCCGCTGGAGCACGTGGACCTGGGCGCGAGCCCCGCGCACGCGGACCAGCGCGCGCAGATGCGCGAGCGGCTGTTCGACTGGCTGGGCCGCCTCAAGCGCCGGCCCACGGTGGACGGCCCCTTCATCGACAAGCTCTCGCTCGGCCCGCCGCCCGGGATTTTCATAGGCAAGTGGTAGGCCCTATCTGACACCGCACCACCCACAAGGACACACCATGTACAAGTTCGACTCAGGCTGCTGCGTGCACTTCGTCGGCAGCGTTCCCCTGGCCAGCGGCGCGGAGGTGATGCGCACCCTGGGCGGGCGCTTCGGGCGCGCGCTGCGCCGCGTGCCCGACGGCGAGACGGGTGAGCGCACCAACTGGCTGCAGTTCCAGGAGGAAGTGTTCGCCGCCTCGCCCGACATGGAGACCGTGCCCGCCAAGGAGGACTACCGCAACGCCGGCGCCAAGCGCAAGCAGACGCGCCAGTTCCGCGTGCGCCCCGGCCACAAGGTGAGCGCTGCGTCCTTCGGCAACCTCGGCTACGCCGACACCGCGCTGGAATCGTGGAAGACCTTCAGCAAGCTCGCTGCTGATGGCGCGGTGTCCGGCCGCTTCATGGTGGCCGTGCCCTCGCCCTACAACGTGATCAGCTGGGCCATCGCCGACGAGTCGCGCACCGAGGTCGAGGCCGCCTACCAGGCCAAGCTGCTGCAGGAAGTGGCCGCCATCTGCGCCGCCATCCCGGCGGACCAGCTCGCCATCCAGTGGGACTGCGCGCACGACATGCAGGCCTTCGACGGCGCACGCGTGCCGTGGTTCACGCCCGCCAGGGAAGGCATCATCCAGCGCCTCGCGTTCCTGGGCGACCAGGTTCCCGCCGGCGTGGACCTGGGCTACCACCTCTGCTACGGCAGCTTCGGCGGCAAGCACTTCGTCGAGCCGCGCGACGCGGCCGCGATGGTGGAACTCACCAACGGCGTGGCGGTCGCCCTGCACCGCAAGCTGGACTTCGTGCACATGCCCGTGCCGATCGAGCGTGATGACGACGCCTACTACCAGCCGCTCGCCGGCCTGCGCGTGGGCGCGGACACCGAGCTCTACCTCGGCCTGGTGCATGACAAGGACGGCATCGAGGGCACGCGCAAGCGCATCGCGGTCGCAAAACGCCACGTGGCGCACTTCGGAATTGCGTCAGAATGCGGCTTCGGTCGCCGGCCGGTGGAAGAAGTGCCGGTGCTGCTGGACGTGCACCAGCAGGCGATGCAAGCGACCTGAACGATCAGCCTGAACAAACCCGGCGCGCACGGGGGAACGCACCCCCGGCCGCCACCTGGAGGAGGAGCACCATGTCAGTTCGTAGCTCAGTTCGATCCGTTGCGATGTTGGGCGCGCTGGCCGCCCTGTGTTCCGTGGGCCAGGCCGCCTGGGCGCAGGCCTACCCGTCCAAGCCGGTGCGCGTGGTGATCGGCTTCCCGCCCGGCACGCCGCCGGAGGTGGTGGGCCGCATGGTGTCGGACAAGATGTCCGCCACCATGGGCCAGCCCTTCGTGGTGGAAAACCGCCCTGGCGCGAGCGGCACCATCTCCGCCAACCTCGTGGCCCAGGCCGAGCCCGACGGCTACACCCTGATGGTGGGCGTGGCGGCCAACCTCGCGGTGGCACCGCACCTGCTGCCCAGCGCCAAGTACGACCCGTCCAAGGTGTTCACGCCCATCGGCCAGATCCAGCGCGGGCCGTACTTCGTGTTCGTGCGCAGCGACCTGCCGGTGAACACCGTGCCGGAACTGGTGGCCTACGCCAAGGCCAACCCCGGCAAGCTCAACTTCGGCACCCCGGGCCTGGCCACGCTGCACCACCTGACCTGGGAACTGCTGATGCAGCGCACCGGGACCAGCCTGGTGCACGTGCCCTTCCAGGGCGGCGCGCAGGTGGTCACCGAGGCCATGGCCGGTCGCATCCAGACCTTCATGGAAAACGCCTCGGGCGCGGTGATGGCCCAGGTGCGCGCGGGCGCGTTCCGCCCCATCGGCATGACCGGGGCGCAACGCGCCACGCAGTTGCCCAACGTGCCCACCACGGCCGAGCAGAACCTGGCCGGGATCGAGAGCTACTCCTGGTGGGGCATGGTCGGCCCGGCCAACATGCCGCGGCCCATCGTCACCCAACTGAACACCGCGCTGAACCGCGCGCTCACCGCGCCGGACCTCGCCGAGCGCCTGCGCGGCGAGGGCGTGCCGGACAACCTGCGCGTGACTTCCACGCCGGAGGAGTTCGGGGCGTGGGTGGCGAGCGAGTACGAGCGCTGGGGGAAGGTGATACGGGAAGCGAAGATTACGATTCAGTAGGAACCTGCAACGAGGACGTTATTGACGACCTGAGCCTTCGCCTACTCAGGAAAATAGTCCGCGTCGATGCGTTTCACGTGATACGTCGCCTCTATGCCTAAGCCGACATTGTGTTGAATCATTAGGCTGGTTAGTGCTACTCCATCAAGCAAGATGATCCGCTTCTCTATTTGGCGAACGTACTGAAGGGCGTCGGAGGTAAAGGTTGATGTTGTGATCATGACGCCCTTTCTTGCGCGGACGCCCTCAAGACTTCCGGCGAAGGCCTGTACGACGGGGCGTCCTACGGAGCCCTCCCAACGCTTCGCTTGAACGTAGATTACGTCAAGCCCAAGGCGGTCTTCGTTGATAACCCCGTCAATGCCGCCGTCCCCACTCTTCCCTAGGGTGCGGCCTGCGTCGTCTCGCGAGCCGCCGTAACCCATTGCGAGGAGGAGGTCGATGACTAGGCGTTCGAAGAAAGACGGAGGCGACTTCTTTACTCGCTCAAGAATCTCAATTGCCAGTTGATTCTCGAGTTCGCTGTGTACGCGCTCCAACGTATCGAAGGGACTTTCTTCGGATGTATCGGCTGGTAGTTGAAGCGGTGTCTCGCTTGGATCTGGTTTGTAGGTGTGGAACTCGATGAACTCGGGATACTGGCGAAGAAACTTGACATTAAGTGTGGGCGGTAGCTTTGCAAGAACTTCATCTCCTCGAGCAGTGATTCTTACTACTCCGCGAGAAGGTGCTTCAATAAGTCCGGCCTTCTTTAGGTATGTGCGGGCCCAGCCGATTCGGTTCTCATAAATGGGTTGTGTGCCGCTCTTGAGAAGTTGACTTCTATCTTCGGCTGACAGCTTCATCTCGTCAGCGAGCTCAAGGTAAAGATCGGCCATTCGATGGTCCTTCTTGTCCTTTAGGCGAGTGAGAAGCGGGAGGAACCACTCTTGAAAGGTTGGGACTGGCATCTCAGTCTCCTGCAGCGGTATTCATTTTTCGGTTCGATCGGCCGATACAATTTCGGCAGCCCCTCGCTCCGCAATCATCACGGTAGGCGAGTTCGTATTCCCTGAAGTGATCGTCGGCATCACCGACGCATCGATCACCCGCAGCCCCGCGATCCCGCGCACCGCCAGCTGCGGCGTGGTCACCGCCATCGGGTCGCCGTCCGCGCCCATCTTGCAGGTGCCCACCGGGTGGAAGATGGTCGTGCCCACGTTGCCGGCTGCGCGGGCCAGGTCCTCGTCGGTCTCGAAGCCCGGCCCGGGCAGGAACTCCTCGGGCGCGTAGCGCTTCATCACCTCCGTCCCGCTCACGATGCGCCGGGTCAGGCGCAGGGCCTGCGCGGCGATGCGCCGGTCTTGCTCGGTGGACAGGTAGTTCAGCATGATCGCAGGGTGGGCGCGCGGGTCGGCGCTCTTGATGCCCACGCTGCCGCGCGAAGTGGGGCGCAGGTTGCACACGCTGGCGGTGAAGGCGTCGAAGGTGTGCAGCGGGTCGCCGAACTTGTCCAGGCTGAGCGGCTGCACGTGGTACTCCAGGTTGGGCGTGGCCTGGCCCGGGTCGGACTTCACGAAGGCGCCTAGCTGCGAGGGCGCCATGGACAGCGGGCCGCTGCGCGAGAGCGCGTACTCCAGGCCCATCTTCGCCTTGCCCCACAGGCTGTGCACCATGGTGTTCAGGGTGCGCACGTTCTTCACCTTGAACGCCATGCGCAGCTGCAGGTGGTCCTGCAGGTTCGCGCCCACGCCCGGCAGGTCGTGCACCACCGGGATGCCGTGCTGCTGCAGCAGCGCCGCCGGCCCGATGCCGGAGAGCTGCAGGATCTGCGGGCTGCCGATGCTGCCGGCCGAGAGGATGGTGTCGCGCTTGGCGGCGGCGAAGAGCTGGGTGCCCTGCTGCTCGAACTCCACGCCCAGGCAGCGCTTGCCGTCCATGCGCAGCTTGGTCACCAGGCAGCCGGTCATCACCGTGAGGTTGCGCCGGTCCTTGGCCGGGCGCAGGAAGGCCTTGACCGCGTTCCAGCGCACGCCGGTGCGCTGGTTCACCTCGAAGCGCGACACGCCCTCGTTGTTGCCGAGGTTGAAGTCCTCCACCTTGGGGATGCCGGCCTCGGCGGCGGCGTCGGCGAAGGCGTCGAGGATCTCCCAGGACAGGCGTTGCTTCTCGACGCGCCATTCCCCGCCTGAACCGTGAAGGTCGGCCGCGCCGCGCCAGTGGTCCTCGGTCTGCTTGAACACCGGCAGCACGTTGTGCCAGGCCCAGCTGCCGTCGCCGGTGAGCCGCGCCCACTCGTCGTAGTCGCGCGCCTGGCCGCGCAGGTAGAGCATCGCGTTGATCGAGGAGCACCCGCCCAGCACCTTGCCGCGGGCATAGAGGATGGAGCGCCCGTTCAGCCCCGGGTCGGGCTCGGTCTTGTAGCACCAGTCGGTGCGCGGGTTGCCGATGCAGTAGATGTAGCCCACCGGGATGTGGATCCAGATCCAGTCATCCTTGCCACCCGCCTCCAGCAGCAGCACCTGCACCGTCGGGTCCGCCGAGAGCCGGTTGGCGAGCACGCAGCCCGCCGTGCCCCCGCCCACGATGACGTAGTCGTAGGGGCCGAGTTGTTTTGTGTGTTCCACTGCGTGCTGCCTCCCTTGCGAATGATTCTAAGGGCAAGAGCAGAGGATGTCGAAATATTCAGCTAAATCAGCGATTTATGCTATTTTTGGCCCCTTTTTGAGAGATAGCACCCGCCGTGAAATTCCGCATCAACGAGAAGTCCCTGTTCGCCGTGCTGCTGCGCTCGCCGTGGTGGATGAGCCTGGTGCTGGCCGCGCTGCTGTTCGCCGGCGTGCGGCTGGTGATCCCGGAGGTCTACGCCGCCTTCACCGCGCTGCCCTTCGTGGTGATCAGCGCCATTGCCGCATTCAAGCAATCGAAGATCCCCGGCCCCGAGCGCGTGGCCCAGGTGACCGAGGCGGTGAACGCGATGGGCTGGCAGGACTTCTCCGGCGTACTGCAGGCGGGCCTCACCGGCGCCGGCTGGAAGGTGCTGCCCTACGAGGGCCAGGGCGCGGACTTCGAACTGCGCCAGGGAACGGGCATCACGCTGTGCTGCGCGCGGCGGTGGAAGGGCGCGCGGGTGGGCGTGGATGCGCTGAAGGAACTGGACGCCGCCCGGAGGAAGCATGGGGCGGGCAGTGGGCTGTTCGTGGCGACCGGGCAGATCAGCGCGCAGGCGCGGACGTATGCGGCGGAGAACGCGATCCGGTTCGTGGAGCCGTTGGAGTTGGCGGGGATGTTGAAGTTGAATTGACGCGGGGTGGATTGGGATTGGTTCCAGTCCACGAAAGTCACTGGATTCCCGCTTTCGCGGGAATGACGGTTCCCTGTAGCCACCGTCCCCCGTTCTCGCGGGAAGGACGTTCCCCCGGCACCGTCATTCCGGACGCGCGCAGCGCGAGCCGGAATCCAGCGTCGTTGCCTTTCCTTGGCCGTATGTCCAATCCGACATATACTCGGGTGCGTGAGCCCCAGAGACAAGCCATTGGTCTGGCTGCGCGGTGAGGTCAAGTCACCTCCGATGTCCCGGGCTGCGCGTATCGAGGCTGGATACCTGTTGCGGCGCCTGCAGCGCGGCGACAAGTTGGGCATGCCCCATGCCCGACCGATGCCGGCGATAGGCGCGCGTTGCCTGGAGTTGCGCATCCCTGACGAGAACGCGACTTGGCGCATCGTGCTGAGGGTGGACCGGGACGCGATTGTCCTTCTGGAGGTGTTCTCCAAGAAGACGCAGGCCACGCCCATGTCGGTCGTGCAGGCCTGCAAGGACCGGATGAAGGAGTACGACCATGGATGAAAGCAAGCGCAAGCGCCTGGAGGCGCGTGGCTGGAAGGTCGGCACGCCTGCGGAATGGCTAAACCTCTCCGCCGAGGACGAGGCGTACATCGCGTTGCGCCTCAAGCTTGCTGAGGGACTCAAGGCAAAGCGCCTCGGCAGCGGCCTGACGCAGGTCGAGTTCGCCAAGGTGGTCCGCTCCAGCCAGTCGCGCGTGGCGAAGATGGAAGCGGGTGATCCCTCCGTGTCGCTGGACTTGCTGGTCAGATCGCTGCTGGCGCTGGGGGCGTCGGACCGGGAACTGGCCAGGATGATTGCCGCTGGTTGAGCAGATCGGCTCTCGAAAGTCACTGGGTTCCCGAGCTTCTACGAACATGCGCGGGAATGACGTTCCCCGAGGCACCGTCATTCCGGACGCGCGCAGCGCGAGCCGGAATCCAGTGTCGTTGCCCTAGACCGCGGCCCGGCTTCCCGCCCCGAACCGCACCACCACCCGCAATCCCCCCAGCGCCGCCGAACGTCCCACCTCGACCGTCGCCCCATGCAGCGCGGCGATGCGCCGCACGATGGACCAGCCCAGCCCGGTACCCGAAGGCCCGCCGGGCGCTGCACGGAAGAACCTTTCCCCCAGCCGCGCCATCGCCGCCTCGTCCAGCCCGGCGCCGCCGTCCTCGACGGTGATGGTCGTGCCGTCCCCATCACGCACGAGCTGCACCTGCACCGGCGCGCCCGCCGGGCTGTAGCGCAAGGCGTTGTCCACCAGGTTCCTCAACAGCACCTGCAGCAGCGTGGGCTCGCCCTCGACCAGGGCCGCGCCGGCCGAATCCAGTTCCAGGTCCGATCCGCGTCCGGGCGTGAGGTTGGCGGCGTCGGCCAGCACCGTGCGCGCCAGCGCGTCCAGGTCGACCGGCGCCGCCTGCGGCGCGGCATCGCGCGCATCCAGCCGCGCCAGCGTGAGCAACTGCTCGAGCAGTCGCGCGACGCGGTCGCAGGAATCCAGCGTTGCGCGCAGCGCCTCGTCGCGCTGGGCGGCGTCGGTGCTGGCGAGCGCGACCTGCGCCTGCGCGCGCAGCGCGGCGATGGGCGTGCGCAGTTCGTGCGAGGCATCCGCGGTGAAGCGCTTTTCCTGCTCGATGGTGCGGCGGATGCGCCCGAACAATTCGTTGATTGCGGCCACCAGCGGCAGCACCTCGCGCGGCGCGAGGTCCGCGCGCAGCGGGTCCAGCGCCAGCGGCGCGCGCCGCTGCAGCGCCGCGCCGATGCGCGCCAGCGGCGAGAGCGACAGGCGCACGCTCAACACCACCAGCACCGCCAGCGCCGGCAGCGCGAGCAGCAGCGGCCACAGCAGGTTGCGGATGATCGCGGCCAGGATGTCGCGTCGGTCATCGGTGCGCTCGGCCACCATCACGGTGTCGCCCCCGGCCAGCCTGCCCGTGGAGAACACGCGCCATACATGGTCGTCGATCTGCGTGCTGGCGAAGGCACGTTCGCGCGGGCCCAGCGGCGTGGCGGGCGCGCTGGAGGAACGGCGCACGATCGCGCCGTCATGCCAGATCTGCCACATCACGCGCTTGGCGCTGGTACGCAGGCGCGGTGCCTGCGCCATCGCGTCCTCGTCATTGTCGTCCTGCGCATGCGTGGCCAGCAGCGCGGCGACCTCGACCATGTGGCCGTCGAGCAGCTCGTCCAGTTCGTGGCTGGCGGCGTTCCAGACCGCCGCGGTGGCCACCAGCCACAGCAGCAGCACGCCGCCCAGCGTGCCCAGCAGCAGGCGCGCGCGCAGCGAGTGCGGGCGCGAGGCCCGGTCTTCGCTGCCTGCGGCGTCGGCCGCGTTCAATGCGTCTTCCCGCCGAAGGCGTAGCCCACGCCGCGGATGGTGCGCAGGAGCTCGGGCTTGAGGTGCTTGCGCAGCCGGTGCACGTGCACCTCCAGCGAGTTGCTCTCCGCCTCGCGGCCCCAGGAACACAGCTGCTCGACGATCTGCTCGCGCGTGAGCACGCGGCCATTGGCGAGCATCAGCACGTGCAGCAGGTCGAACTCGCGCGGCGCGAGCGTCACCACCGCGCCGTCCACCGTCACCGTGCGGCCGGCCGGGTCCAGGCACACGCCGTTGCCCTCGATCAGCCCGGCGCCGTGGCCGGCCGAGCGGCGGATCAGCGCGCGCAGCCGCGCCGCGAGTTCGTGCAGGTCCACCGGCTTGACCACGTAATCGTCCGCGCCGCCGTCCAGGCCGGTGACGCGGTCCTCGATCGCATCGCGCGCGGTCAGCACCAGCACCGGCGTCTTGCCGCCCGAGGCGCGCAGCTGGCGCAGCACCGCGAAGCCGTCCTGGCGCGGCAGGCCCACGTCCAGCACCGCCGCCTGGTACGCCGTGGCCGCAAGTTCGTTGCCCGCCGCCACGCCGTCGCGCACCCAGTCCACCGCAAAGCCCGCCTGCTCCAGGCCGGATTTCAGCGCCCGGCCCAGCGGTTCATCGTCTTCGGCGAGCAGGATGCGCATGCGCTGGCTGGCCCTCGGCCGCGTTGGTTCAATCGGATCGTTGCCCCGCGCTGCTGCCCATGCCGGGCAGGGCGCCGGCCGGTGCGGTGTTCCACTGGTACGCCCAGAAGCCCAGCGTCGCGATGAGGATTATCGCAGCAAGCATGCGGTGCGTGCCCCGGATCGCCTCGCGCGGTGCGGCGCGTTTGCGTCCGGTGAACATCGCGCGCACCAGGTTCTCGCGGTGCATCAGGCTGGCGACGATGGCCGCCAGTACGTGGAAGCCCGCCAGCCAGATCAGCGCATTGCCCAGCACTTCATGCACTTCCTCCAGGATGTTGCCGCCTATGTCGGTATAGGTCATCCAGCCGCTGAGGGCGGCGAACGCGGTGAGCGCCAGCATGCCGACCATCGCCAGCGCGCCGGCCGGGTTGTGCCCGGTGTGGTGCTCGGGCCGGCCGGTGGTCATGCTGCGCACATAGGCCCAGATCGCCGACGGGCCGCGCACGAAAGAGGCGAAGCGCGCGTAGCGCGTGCCGACCAGTCCCCACAGCCCGCGCAGCACCGCCACGCCGCCGGCGGTGTAGCCCAGCGTCACGTGGACCAGCTGCCAGCGCTCGCTCTCGGCGGTGATGAAGGCGCCGATCACGGTGAACGCGAGCAGCCAGTGCATCACGCGCACCGGGGCGTCCCAGATCATGACGCGTGGCGCGCTTTCTGCCGCCGTGTCCATGGGGATGTCGACGGGCCTGTCGGCCCCGTGCCGGCCTGCGTGCAGCGGAGTGGCGGAGTTCATTTGGGGATCCTCAGGTTGCGTTCGGAGAAATTGCCCTGCGCCGCGCCGGTGTGGCAGGCGCTGCAGTTGGCCTTGCTGCCCACGCTGGCGCGCTTCCACACGTCGGGTGCGACCTCGCGGTGCTCGCGCACGAACCAGGCGGCGCTGGTGATGCGGTCATCCGGCGTCGCGGTGGCGCGCTTGTACGTGCCGGCGTTGGCGGCGAGCCAGCCGGAGATCTCCGCCACCGCCTTGTCGTCCAGCGAGGCGTCGGTGCCGTAGTGCTTGTCCAGCGTGGCCATGATGCGTTTCCAGCTCGACGCCGGCAGCAGGCCGGGCGCGTAGGCGGTGTGGCAGGACGCGCATTCCTGCGTGTAGGCCGCGCTGGGTTTTGCGGGCATGGCGATGTTGTCGGCCAGGGCCGTGCCCGCGGCCAGCAGCGTGGCGGTGAGGGCGAGTGCGGTGCGAAGCTTGTTCACGGCGGCTCCTTACTTCAGGCTCATCAGGTAGGCGACCACGTCGGCCTTCTCGGCCGCCGTGCACGCGCGCCCGACCACGTCGCCGCAGTTGCGCTTCAACCACTTCTCGGCGCGCGCCATGTCCTGCAGCGACTCCGCGTTGAAGGCCGGCGCCAGCGGCGCGATGCGCTTGCGCGTGATCGCGTGCGCGCCGTCCTTGGTGGGCGGCGTGCCGTGGCAGGAGGTGCAGGACCATTCCTTGCCGTGTTTCTGGGTGAAGAACGCCTCGCCGCGCGTGGCCGAGGAGGCGGTGCCGGCTTCCTTGGTGTAGGCCGACAGCAGGTCGGCGGGCGCGGCCTGGGTGCCCGCGGCAGCGAGCAGCGCGAGGCCCGAAAGGACGGCGGTCAGTGGCTTGCACACGGATGTCATGGCCTTCTCCTTGCGGTTGTCATGGCCAAATTCTGGGCGGCCCAGATGAACGCAGGCTGAACGCACCGGGACGCGAATCGTTCGCATTGGTCGCCAAGGTAGGGCATGGAGCCGGCCGGCGTCGGTGCGGATGCGAACACGGCCCCGTTCGACCTGGGCTTGGCTAAGGGCGGGGATCAGGGCGCGGGTTCGTGTGTCGAGGTGCGCGACGCGATCGGGGCGGGGGGACTTGGGTCTCGATCCACAAAGTCACTGGATTCCCGCTTTCGCGGGAATGACCTATCAGGCACCGTCTCCCTGAATTCGCGGCGATGACAGCCAGAGTCACCGTCATTCCGGACGCGCGCAGGGCGAGCCGGAATCCAGTGGCGTTGGTGTTCCTCCCCGCTCGCCCTGAGACGGTCGAAGGGTGGGAATCATGGAGTGAGTTCGTGTTTCGACCGGCTCAACACGAACGGGGCGGGCGGTGCGGGTGGTCCTGCACGCAAAGGCGAAGTCGCTGGATTCCCGCTTTCGCGGGAATGACGGTTATTGCCGCCGCCTTCACGTACTCGCGGCAACGACAGCCAGAGTCACCGTCATTCCGGACGCGCGCAGGGCGAGCCGGAATCCAGTGTCGTTGGTGTTCCTCCCCGCTCGCCCTGAGACGGTCGAAGGGTGGGGATCATGGAGTGAGTTCGTGTTTCGACAGGCTCAACACGAACGGGGCAGGCGGTGCGGGTGGTCCTGTACGCAAAGGCGAAGTCGCTGGATTCCCGCTTTCGCGGGAATGACGGTTATTGCCGCCACCTTCACGTACTCGCGGCAATGACAGCCAGAGCCGCCGTCATTCCGGACGCGCGCAGCGCGAGCCGGAATCCAGTGTCGTTGCCCTTCAGCGCAAGGCGTCGAACACCATCCGCAGGTCGGTCGCGCCGTCGATCCCCCAGCAGGCCGCGAGCGCCGCTTCCACGCGCTCCGCCGGCAGGCCGCGCGCCGCGACCGAGCGGAACTTCGCCTGCAATTCCTCGTCCGTCATCGGGTTGCGGTGGTGTCCCTTGGGATGCGTGACCGAGGCGGTCTCCTGCAGGCCTTCGCGCGTGCGCACCTCGATGCGCGCCGGGATGCGTACCGGGAAGCCCAGCGTGTAGTCCGGGTCCTCGCGGATCTCGATACGGTCCGCCATCGCGTGGATGCGCGGGTCGGCCAGCGCGGCCTCGCTGAACAGGTCGTCGCCGAAGCGCCCGTGCACCAGCACCGCGGCCAGCACCCAGGGCAGGCTGTGGTCGGCGGACTCGCGATCGCGCGGGTGCCACTTCTCGCGGTCGCCGCCGATCTCCTGCACGGTGAAGCGGTAGCTGTACACGGTGACGCCCGCGATGTCCTCCGGCGCGATCAGCATGCGCAGCGCCAGCGCGCAGTCGATCGGCGCCTGCGAGTGGTATTCGGTGAGCAGCGCCTTGTGGTCGGCGCGCAGCATCGCCCAGTCCTCGGCGCCGTCCGCGGCCAGGCGCGGCAGGGCGGGCGGGGCCCAGCGGTCGGCGATCTCGGCGATGCCGTGCGCGCCCTCGACCGCCCCGGCCGGCCCGGTCATGCCGCGCGCCGCCATCAGCGCGGCAAGCAGGCCGGCGTGCGCGGCGTGCGGCCCGGCCACGCCCTTCCACATGGACAGGTGCCCACGCCGCGTGACGGCCAGGCCGGGATTGGCGGTGATGGCCATCGCCATCGCCTCGGCCATCTGCTCCGCGCTGCAGCCCAGCAGCTTCGCGCAGGCCAGCGCGCTGGCCGCCGCGGTGTAGAGCACGTAGTCGAAGCCCTTGTCGCGCAGGCGCAGCGCGGTGAACAGGTGGTGGTAGGCCTGATAGGCGATGACGTTGGCGGTGATCACGTCGCGGCCGCTGGCGCCGGCCGACTCGGCCGCCGCGAGCAACGCCGCCAGGCAGTCGCTCGGATGCCCTGCGCCGGGGAAGACGTCATTGCCCTCGGCATAGCGGCAGGCGACGCCGTTGGCGAGCGCCGCGAGCTCGGGCAGCGCGCGCGCCGGCTGGCCGATCAGGCTCGCGCCCTTGGACGACGGGGCGGCACGCAGCGCCAGCTCGCGCGCGAAGCGCACCGGCGGCGCGTCCAGCGCGGCCAGGCCGCAGCCCAGCGTGTCGGTGATGCGGCGCCGGCAGTCGTGCACCAGCTCGGCCGGCAGGTGGTCGAAGCGCAGGGCATGCGCGAAGCCGGCCAGGCCGGCGAGCGGCGATGACTGACCGAAGCCGGCCATGCCAGCGAGCCGGGATA
>CAIVVS010000083.1 GCA_903909415.1 uncultured Pseudomonadota bacterium
ACAAGAAGATCGCGCTGCTGATCGCGGTGCTCGCGCTGGTGCTGGCGATCTCGGAGACGCTGGGCAAGGCGGCGCAGACCAGTGCGCTCAGCCTGAACATCGAGGCGTCCAACATGTGGGCGTTCTTCCAGGCCAAGGCGATCCGCGGTACCTCGCTGCGCGCGGTGGCCGAGGAAATGGAAGTCGCGATGGAACATCCCGCCAACAAGGAACTGCGCCCGGCGATGGAAAAGCGCATCGCCGACTGGAAGAAGACCATCGCGCGCTACGACAGCGAGCCCGAGACCGGCGAGGGCCGCAAGGAGCTGGCGGCGCGCGCCAAGGAAGCCGAGACCAAGCGCGACCGCGCCATGGCCGCCTACCACCAGTTCGAACTGGGCTCGGGCGCGGTGCAGATCGCCATCGTGCTGGCCTCGGCCTCGGTGATCACGGCCGCGGCCTGGCTGACCTGGATCGCCGTCGGGCTGGGCGTGGTGGGCATCGTGTTCAGCGCCATCGGCATCTTCGCGCCGCAGGCGATACACCTGTTCTGAACCCCGGTCCGGAGCCGGGCCCCGGTCGGTTGGCCAACCCGGGTCAGGACTGGTCGGGCACGCGTCCGAGGTGTGACAGCGGGAAGCGCGCCGTTTCCGCAACCAGCGCGGCGATGCGCGCGGCCACATGGTCCAGCACCGCATTTCCCTTGGCGGCGGTGGCGAGCGTCGCATTGCCGCAGGCGCCCTGTGCGTTCAGGTCCTGCGTCTGCCAGCCGAAGCGCACGCCATCGCCTGAAGCGAGCAGCGGGTAGTCGGCCTCGATCTCCTGGCCCAGTGCGCGGAAGTCGCGCGCCAGGTCCATGCGCACCAGCTGCGGGGCGAGCGCCAGCATCATCGAGGTCTCGATGTCCCCGGCATGGATGCCCCAGGTGCGTTCATCCTGGCTGAACAGGCCCTCGGGCATCCCCAGGTCCCACCAGTTGCACGGCACCACCAGCATGCCGTGGCGCGCGCGCAGGCTGCGCGCGACGTCGGCCATCACCGAGGGCTGGCCGCCGTGGCTGTTGAGGACCAGCAGCTTCTTCATGCCGGCGGCAGCCACGCTGTCGCCGATCTCGTTCCACACCCGCGCCAGCGTCTCGCCCGACAGGGTCAGCGTGCCGGCGAAGCGCGCATGCTCGTCGGACTTGCCCACGCACTGCGTCGGCAGGAACAGCACCTTGGCCGCCGGGGGCAGCAACGCGTCCAGCAAGCCGGCAACGCGCGCCACCACGCCCTCGACCAGCACCGTGTCCACCGACACCGGCAGGTGCGGGCCGTGCTGCTCGATCGCAGCCACCGGCATCACCACCACGGTCGCGGGCGAGGCCAGCGCCGCGATCTGCGGGCCGCTCAGGTCCTGCCACCTGCGGGACGCGGTCACGGCCATGCTCAGGGCTGCAGCAGCGGGATGCGGTTGCGCAAGGCGGCGGCGCGTACCGCGCGGTCCAGGCTTGCAATCGGCAGGCCCAGCCGGCGCGCCAGCTCCAGGTGCCAGGCCTGGAAGGCGTTGACCTTGTACTTGCGCCCGAGCCGGAACATCTGGTCGGCTTCCAGCCGCACGCCGTAGAGCGCGAACGGCAGGCTCTCGGCATCGGCCAGCGCCGCGAGCGCCTCGGCATCGGTCAGCCGGCGGCTGCTCGCCGCGGCCAGCAGCTCGGAGGTCATCACGATGCGCCACAGCGCCGGGGCGCAGGCGCGCAGCGTGCCGTCGTTCAGGCGCGCATAGATGCGCGCGGCGTAGCGCCCGGCGCGGCGGCTGCGGTACCAGGCCAGCGCCACCGAGGCGTCGATCACCGCGACCGGCGGCTCGCCCTTGGCCGGCGCGATCTGCGTGGCGACCTCGCCCGCGCCCATGCGCGTGAGCCACTTCGCGGCCTTTGCGCCGCGCTTTCGGATGTCGATCGCCGGCGCGGGATGCACCAGGTACACGCCGGGGGCGACTTTCTCTTCCTTCAGCTTGCGCATGCTGTTCGACCCTCGCGTGGGTTGCTTCGATCAGGGTGGGTTGCTTCGATCATAATGCAGCCGATGAGCAAGCCGCCCGACAAGCATCCACCGACGCTGAAGGCGCGCGCGGCACGGCAGCGCATCCTGCGCACCCGCCGCCGCGCCACGCGCGAGGACCTCGGCCTGACGCCTGCGGAGTACCGCACGCTCGCCAACCTGTCCACGCCCTACAAGATCCAGGACTACCTCGACCGCATCCCGGCCAACTTCGAGATCGGCGGGGAGACCTGCCTGTCGGTGCGCGAGGTGCTGCGCCAGGACCGCGCGCTGTGCATCGAGGGCGCCTTCGTCGCCGCGGCCGCGCTCTGGGTGCACGGCGAGCCGCCGCTGCTGCTGGACCTCAAGGCCGAGCACGACGCCGACCACGTGGTCACGCTGTTCCGGCGCAACGGCCGCTGGGGCGCGATCTCCAAGACCAACCACGTGCCGCTGCGCTGGCGCGACCCGGTGTACCGCAGCGTGCGCGAGCTGGCCATGAGCTACGTGCACGAGTACGCGAACAAGCGCCACCAGAAGACGCTGCGCCTGTACTCGGTGCCGCTGGACCTGCGCCGCGTGGATCCGGCGCTGTGGGTCACCAACCCGAAGCACTGCTGGGAGCTGACCGTGGTGCTGGACGAGCTGCGCCACTACCGGCTGATGAGCCCGCGCCAGGCGCGCGGCATGCGGCTGCGCGACGCCACCGAGCGGCGCGCGCAGGAGATGCTGCAGTACCCCAAGCCACGGGGGCGTTAGCCGAGGGCGTGGTGCTATCCTGCGCCGCGAGGAGATGCCGTCCCGCACCGGGCGGTGCCCCGCGCATCGAGGAGGAAGCCATCTTGTCCCGCACACTGCACGCCGGCATCGCGCTGGCAGGCGCGGCGCTGCTCGCCATCGCACCGGCGCCCGCCGTTTCCCAGGAGTTCCCATCGCGCCCGGTGCGCATGATCGTCACCACGCCCGCCGGCTCCGGGGTGGACATCCTCGCGCGCGCCGTCGCGCAGGGCCTGTCCGAGTCCTACCCGCAGCAGGTCGTGGTCGAGAACCGTCCCGGCGCCGGCGGGCTGATCGGCGCCCAGGCCATCGCGAACGCGCAGCCCGACGGATACATGATCGGCATCGCCTCCACCGCGCACATCGTCTCGCCCATGCTGCAGGTGAAACCCGCCTACCGGCCGATCGAGGACTTCGCCCCGGTGGCCCAGCTCACTTCGCTGGCCAACGTGTTGCTCGCCTCGGCCCCCACCAAGGCCGCCAGCGTCGCGGAACTGCTCGCGCTGGTGCGTTCGCAGCCCGGCAAGGTCAACTACGCGTCCCTCGGCACCGGCACCGCCGCCCACATCGCGGTGGAGATTTTCAACCGGGCCGGCGCGCTCAACGCGGTGCATGTGCCGTTCAAGGCCTTGTCGGACCTGCACACTTCCATCCTGTCGGGCGAGGTGCAGTACGTCAACTTCTTCCTTGGCCCGGCGATGCCCCTGATCCGCAGCGGCAAGGTCAACGTGCTGGCGGTCACCTCGCCCTCGAGGCTGCAGGCGCTGCCCAACGTGCCGACGCTGGCCGAGCTGGGCATGCCCACGGGCGCCACCGAGTTCTCGGTGGGCGTGCTCGGGCCGGCGGCGCTGCCGGGAGCGGTGGTCCAGAAGCTGCACGCCGACATCGTCGCCGTGCTGCGCCGGCCGCAGACGCGCGAGCGCTTCGCCGAACAGGGCGGCGTGCCGACCGTGGACACCACGCCCGAGCGCTACGGCGCACAGCTGCGCGCCGAGCAGGAGACCTACCGCAAGCTGGTCGCGGACCTCGGCCTCAAGCCGCAGTAAGCGGGAGCCGCCGGCATGCGCGTCGACAAGGATGTGGCGATCGAGGCGAGCGACGGCGTGGTGCTGCGCGCCAACGTGCACCGGCCCGACGGCCCGGGCCGGCATCCGGTGCTGCTCGCGCAGGGCGTGTACGGCAAGGACGTGCATTTCCGCGACGGCTTCGCGCCCCAGTGGAAGCGGCTGCTCGCGCTGCATCCCGGCCTGTGCGAGGACGGATCGAGCGGGCACTACCTGCGCTGGGAGACGGTGGACCCGGAGCGGTGGGTGCCGCACGGCTACGTGGTCATCCAGGTCGACGCGCGCGGCACCGGCAAGTCGCCGGGCTTCGTGGACCCGTTCTGCGCGCGCGAGATCCGCGACCTGTACGAATCCATCGAGTGGGCCGCCGTACAGCCGTGGTCCAGCGGCAAGGTCGGCCTGATCGGCGTGTCCTACTATGCCATCGTGCAATGGCTGGTGGCCGCACTGCGCCCGCCTCACCTGGCGGCCATCGTGCCCTGGGAAGGCGCGTCGGACCACTACCGCGACTGGAGCCACCACGGCGGCGTGCCGAGCAACGGCTTCGTCGAGGCCTGGTGGCCGCGCCAGGTGACCTCGGTCCAGCACGGCAGCGCCGCGAGCGCCTACCGCGACCCGGACACCGGCGAACCGATCACCGGCGCGCCGCTGCCGGAGGAACAGCTGCGCGGCAACCGCGCGCCCTATCCCGAGACGATTGCCGCGCATCCCCTGCTGGATGCCTGGCACCGTGAACGCAGCCCCGACCTGGACCGCGTCAGCGTACCGCTGCTGTCCGCCGGAAACTGGGGTGGACCCGGGGTCCACCTGCGCGGCAACATCGAGGGCTGGATGCGCGCCGCCTCCGCGGACAAGTGGCTGTCGATGCACACCGGAACCCATTTCGAGAGCTTCTACCTGCCCGAGTACGTCGCAATGCAGCGGCGCTTCCTGGACCACTTCCTCAAGGGCGAGGACAACGGCTGGGACCGCGAACCGCGCGTGCAGCTGTCGGTGCGCCGGCCCGACGGCAGCACCCGGCGCATGGAGGACGGCTTTCCGCTGGCGCGCACGCAATGGACACGGCTGCACCTGGATGCCGCCACGCGCTCGCTTGGGGCGGCGGCGCCCGCCGCGGCGGCCGAGGCGCGCTACGACGCGGCGGGCGGGGGGATCCTGTTCACCACCGCACCGTTCGAGCGCGACACCGAGTTCACCGGCTTCGTCTCGCTGCACCTCTGGATGGCCTCGGACACCACGGACCTGGACCTGTTCGCCACGCTGCACGCCTTCGACGCGGCGGGACGCGAGATCGTGTTCGACGGCGCGCACGAGCCGACGCCCGTGACCCGCGGCTGGCTTCGCGCCTCGCATCGCGCGCCCGACCCGACGCTGTCGAGGCCCTGGCGGGTGGCCCACCGCCACGACCTGCCGCAGCCCCTGGTACCCGGCGAGCCGGTGGAGCTGGACGTGGAGATCTGGCCGACCAGCATGGTGTTCCCGCGCGGCAGCACGCTGGCGCTGCGCCTGGCCGGCCGCGATTTCGAGTTCCCCGGGATTCCCGGACGGATACTGCACAACCATCCCGCCGGCCGCGACCCCGCCACCTACGGCGGCACGCACACGATGCACACCGGCGGGGAGCGCGGCGCGTGGCTCACCATGCCGCTGATTCCTCCGTCCGACTGAAACCGGGGAGCACCATGATCGTCCTGTACCACGCCCTGCATTCCACCTGCAGCCAGAAGGTGCGGCTGTGCCTGCACGAGAAGGGCATCCCCTGGGAGAGCCGGCTGGTGAACCTCGCCACCAAGGAACAGCTCGCACCCGACTACCTGAGGATCAACCCCAACGGCGTGGTGCCGACGCTGCTGCACGACGGCGAGCCGGTCACCGACTCCAGCGTGATCTGCGAGTACCTCGAGGAGCGGTTCCCGCAGGTGCCGCTCAGCCCGCCCGATGCGCTCGGCCGCGCGCGCATGCGCGCCTGGCTGCGCTACCTCGAGGAGGTGCCGACCGCTGCGGTGCGCGTGCCGTCCTTCAACGGCGCCTTCCTGTACCGGTTCGAGGGCCTGGACATGGAGGCCTTCCGCAAGGAACAGTCGGACGTGCGCCCGCTGCGCAAGCACTTCTACCGGCGCATGGGCCCCAAGGGCTTCCCGCAGGCCGACGTGGAGGCCTCGGTCGACCAGATCGCGCGCACCGCCGACCGCATGGAGGCCGCGCTGGCGCAGGGGCCCTGGCTGATGGGCGAGCGCTACACGCTGGCGGACATCGTGGTCGCGCCGCTGATCGACCGCATGGACGACCTCGGCTTCGGCGAACTGTGGGACGGGGGGCAGCGCCCGCGCATGGCCGACTGGTACCGGCGCATCCGGCAACGCCCGGCCTTCGCGCAGACCTTCACGAAGGGAGCGCGGCTGACCGAGTTCCTGAAGGTCACGCCGCGCGCCGGGCTGGCGCCGCCCGGCGGCTGAACACCGCGGCCGCGCCGGGCAGGCCCGGCGCGCGCGCCGCTAGCCCTGCTTGCGGATCCTCTGCCAGGCATCGCGCCCGGTGAGCAGGGTGCGCGAGCGCTCCTCCAGGCGGTCCAGCACCCGCCCCAGCGCGGCGAGGTCGCGCGCCGGCAGGGCCGAGAGCGTGGCCATTTCCACCTGGCGGGTGAGCTGCTCGACGTCGTCATACACGCGCCGGCCGGTGGCCGTCAGCGAGAGCACCACCTTGCGCCGGTCGCCCAGGTCCTTGCGGCGCGCGACGAAGCCCAGCTTCACCAGCCGGTCCACCGCACGGGTCACCTTGTCCGGCTCCACCGTGGAATACGCGCCCACGTCCTTGGCCGACAGCGGCCCGTAGCGGCCGATCACCGCCAGCGCCTTCCACCCCGAGGGCAGCATGCGGTACTTCGGACCGTACATGCCGGCGACCGAACGCACCACGCGCGCCGAGATGATGGCGAACCGGTACGAGAAGCGCCGCTCCAGGTCGAGCGCCGCGCCGCCAGGCATGGCGGCGGCCTTGCGGGAGACGCCGGAAGCAGCGTTGCGCGGGGCGCCGGGGCGGGACTGGCTTGCACCGCCGCGGGCGGCCTTCCGGGAGCCGCTCGTGCCGGCTTTTTTGCGGATGGGCATCGGATTGCGGGGACAGCTTATCGTGGCGAGAGCAGGCATCTTACCGGGCCCGGGCCGGGGCGGCTAGAATGCGCGCTGGAGGAAATCAACAGGAGGAGGACTTCCGTGAACCCGCGCACCCTGCTTGGGGCGGCCGCCAGCGCCGCTGTAATTGGTTTGTCGTTGCTGTCCACGTCCGCGCTCGCGCAGACGATCAAGATCGGCCTTGTCACCTCGACCTCGGGCGTGTTCGCCACGCTGGGGGACCAGATCGACAAGAGCGTCAAGCTGTACATGAAGGAAAACGCCTCGAAGCTCCCGCCCGGGGTGAAGATCGACCTGATCGTGCGCGACGACGGCGGCCCGAACCCGGACAACGCCAAGCGCCTGACCCAGGAACTGCTGGTGCGCGACAAGGTGGATTTCCTCACCGGCTTCATCTGGACGCCGAACGCGATGGCGGCCGCGCCGCTGATCACCGAGTCCAAGACGCCGCTGGTGATCATGAACGCCGCCGCCTCGGTGATCACCACGCGCTCGCCCTACTTCGTGCGCGCCTCGCTCACGCTGTGGCAGCCGTCCTACCACCTGGGCATCTGGGCCGCGAAGAAGTACAAGCGCGCCTACACCATGGTCACGGACTTCGCGCCCGGCCACGACGCCGAGGAGGCCTTCATCAAGGGCTTCACCGCGGGCGGCGGGCAGATCGTCTCCAGCGTGCGCATGCCGATCAAGAGCCCGGACTTCGTGGCTTTCATGCAGCGCGCCAAGGACGTCAAGCCCGACGTGATCTTCAACATGGTCACCGCAGGCGCCCCGTCCACCGCGATCCAGAAGGCCTACGGCGACCTGAACATGCGCCAGGCCGGCATCCCCTTCATCGGCACCGGCGACTCGGTGACGGAAGAGGAACTGGTCAACATGGGCGACGCGCCGCTGGGCTACTTCTCGGCGTGGAACTACTCCATGGCGGGCGACCGTCCGGCGAACAAGGCCTACCTGGCCGCGTGGGAACGCGACTACGGCCGCGCCATCCCGCCGGGCTTCATCGCCGTGGGCGCCTGGGACGCGATGGACATGATCTACACCGCGATCCGCGAGCAGGCCGGCCGGGTCAGCACCGAGGGTTCGATGAAGTCGCTGTCCAACTACAAGAACCCGAACAGCCCGCGCGGGCCGATCTCGATCGACCCGGAGACGCGCGACATCGTGCAGAACATCTACATCCGCGAGACGCGCAAGGTGGGCGGGCGCAACATGAACGTGGAGCTGGACACGATCCCGGCGGTCAAGGATCCGTGGAAGGAATTCAACAAGAAGTGATGGCAGGCGCCTCCGGCCCGCGCATGCGGGCCAGCGCCGCGCGGCGGGATGGTCCGGTGACGGGCCTCCCGCCGTTTTCCATTCACGAACCCGCACGCACCGTGCGCCCCCACCCATGAACGCTTCCCGGATGCTGCGCGACGCCGCGCGGCTGCACGGCGCGCGGCCCGCGATCCTCGCGCAGGACACGCTGCTCAACCCTGTCGCGATGAACTACGCCCAGCTGGACGCGCGCGCCAGCCGCTTCGCGCGGGTGCTGCGCGGACTGGGCGTCAAACCCGGCGAGCGCGTCGGCATCCTGTGCCGCAACCTTCCCGCCTACCCGGTGGCGCTGTTCGGCATCGCGCGCGCCGGCGGCATTGCGGTGCACCTGTCGGTGCGCTACGCGCCGGGCGAGCTGGACTACGTGCTGGGCAAGGTACCGCTGGCCGCACTGGTGGTGGATGCGGGCCTCGGCCCGCTGCATGAACTGGCGAAGGCGAAGCTGCCTGCCGGGCGGCTGCTCACCGTGGGTGGCGGCGGGGACAGGGACGTCGATGCCCTGCTCGCGTCCGCGCCAGAGGACACCGCTGACGACGATGGCGCCATCGACGAGAACGGTCCCAGCGCCATCCTGTTCACCAGCGGCACCACCGGCTTTCCCAAGGGCGCGCTGCAGCCCACCCACGGCCGCTACGTGTCCGCGGTCGCCGCCCAGCACGACTTCCGCCTGACCGAGCGCGACGTGATCGCGGTGGCCTCGCCGCTGTACCACGCGGCCACGCTCTACACCTGGTACCACTGCGCAGTGCTGGCCGGCGCCTCGGCGGTGCTGATGCCGGCCTGGGACCCGGAAGGCTTCATGCGCGACACGGAGCGCCTGGGCATCACCGGGGCCTTCGCGGTGCCCACGCAGCTGGCGATGCTGGTGCGCGCGCCCGGCTTCGACGCGAAGCGCCTCGCAAGCCTGCGCATCGTGGTGTTCGGCGGCGCGATCGCCGACCCCGACCTGATAGCCCAGGTCAGCGCGGCCCTGCCCCATGTGCGCTTCGTGCAGAACTACGGCCAGACCGAGACCGGGCCGCTGTTCTCGCAGCAGCCCGAAGACCGCGCGCGCAACCGCGCCGCCATCGGCCGCGCCAACCCGCACATCGAGCTCGCGCTGCTGCGGGCCGACGGCACGCCGGCGCCGCTGGGCGAAGTCGGCGAGATCGCCACGCGCGGCGCGCATGTCGCCACCGGTTACTTCGAGGACGGGCAGGCCAGCGCCGAGTTCTTCAAGTTCGGCGACGGCTGGGCGGCGACCGGCGACCTCGCGGTGATGGATGCCGAGGGCCAGGTCACCCTGGTCGGGCGCACCAAGGACACCATCATCTCCGGCGCGATCAACATCTACCCGAGCGAAGTGGAACGCGTCGCGCGCGCGCATCCGGCGGTGGTCGACTGCGCGGCCTTCGGCGTAAAGGATGCGGTGTGGGGCGAGCTGCCGGCGCTGGCGGTGGTGGCCAGGCCCGGCATGGCGCTGGACCCGGCGGACATCCTCGCGCTCTACGACGGCACGCAGATCGGGCGGCACAAGCGGCCGCGCGCGGTGCACCTGGTCGAGTCGCTGCCCTACACGCCGGTGGGCAAGCTGCTGCGCGGCGAACTCAGGAAACGGTTTCCGGCGCTGGAACCCGAAAACAGCCCTAAAACAACTTAAGCGGCTGTTTTAATTGATATTATTTCCAGGCAGCCATTGCCGCAGCTCGACATGGTTGCCGTCCGGATCGCGCACCTCGGCGCGCGCGTACTGCGGGCGCTTGAGCGGCCCCCACACCGGCTCGATGCCGTGCGGCCTGAGGTGCGCCAGCGCCGCGTCCATGTCGGCCACTTCGATCGCCATCATCCGGTAGCCCTGGTGCTCCACCGGCGGCATCGCCGCCACCTTGTCCGGCCCGGCGCCAGCGTAGTGGATCAGCTCGACCATGGTGCCGCCGAGGTCCAGGTAGACCAGGTCCATCACGCCGCCCAGGTGCGACTGCTCCACCCGCTGGCGCGCCTTGATGCGAAAGCCGAGCAGCCCGCAGTAGAAGCCGATGCTGCGCTCCACGTCCGCGGTGACGATCTCGATATGGTCGATGCGCTTGAACATGGTCGGCTCCTCCTTGGAGCGATCATTCTAGACCGCGTCACCAAGCGGCCGTGACGAATTGACAACCACTCCCGGCCGCCAGCCGCGTCGCCGGCGCATTGCCGATAGAATCGGCGCAAGGACGACGAGGAACAACGAGGAGGAACACGCCGTGGCATTGCCCATCCGGAAAGTCATCGACATCAGCCTTGAACTGGACGATTCCAAGTTCAAGATGCGCACGCCCCCGGGCTTCAAGAAGGACATGCAGTTCGAGATGGAAGTCATCAAGGAGCACGATGCTCCGGGCGGCGCGGGCCAGATCGTGCGCGGGGTGCACATGCGCCTGCACGCCGGCAGCCACATCGACGCCCCGGAGCACAACGTGCCCGGCGGCAAGCAGATCCAGGACCTGCCGCTCGATACGTTTGCCGGCGACGCGGTGATCGCCGACCTGCGCCACTGCGTGCCCGGCAAGGCGATCACGCCGGAGGAACTGGAAAAAGCCGTGGGCGCGGACCTGAAGCCCGGCGACCGCCTGCTGCTGCGCACCGACGTGAACAAGCAGTACATGGTCAACGAGTGGCAGAAGCGCTCGCCCTACCTCACCTCGGCCGCGACCCAGTGGTGCATAGACCGCGGCGTGGTGGTGGTGGGCTACGACTTCTACCATGGCGTGGACGAGCCGGATGCGCCGCGCGTGTTCAACTCCTCGCGCACCTTCAGCGAGGCCGGCGTGGTCACCATGCCCTACCTGAACAACCTGGACCAGGCGAGCAGCAAGCGCGTCACGCTGGTGGCGCTGCCGCTGAAGCTGGTGGGAGCGGAAGCCTCGCCGGTGCGCGCCGTCATCCTCGAGGGCTGATCCCCGCGGGGTCGAGCACCCGGGACTGGATCCGGGCAGTACGAACAAAGCAGGCAACCCGGCCACAGAAGCGCAACCAAGGCGCGGCCGGCCACAAGGAGGGGGAAGCATGAAGATCAAGGCCAGCCTGGCCGCATTGGCGCTGCTGTGTGCCTGCGGCGCGAACGCGCAGGAACGCTATCCGTCGCGCACCGTGCAGGTGATCGCGCCGGTGTCGGCGGGCACCGCGGTGGACATCATCAGCCGCATCTATGCCGAGCGCCTGTCCAAGCGCCTCGGGCA
>CAIVVS010000084.1 GCA_903909415.1 uncultured Pseudomonadota bacterium
CGATCGCCCGGGCCGCGGTGCTTGTTGGACACGCCGAACAGCACGTAGCGCTGGCTGTGCAGCGCCTGCAGGTCGATCTGCGCGCTCATGGTGCTGTCCACGTAACCCACCGTCGCGAGCCGCCCGCAGTAGGCCATGGCATTCATGCACTCGGCGAACACCGAACCGCCGACGTTGTTCACCACCAGGTTCACGCCCTTGCCGCCGGTGATCTCCTTCACCTTCGCCGCGAAGTCCGGCTTGCGGGTGCAGATGCCCGCGTCCAGCCCCAGCGGCTTCAAACGGTCCAGCTTGGCCTGCGAGCCGGAGGTGCCGATCACCTTCGCGCCCATGGCCTTGGCCGCCTGCAGCGAGGCCACGCCCACGCCTGAGGACACGCCGGTCACCAGCAGCCATTCACCGGCGACCAGGCGCCCCTGTTCGCACAGCATGTCGTAGGTCACCGCGAACACCAGCGGGATGGCGGCGGCCTGCTCCCAGTTCATGCGTGCCGGCACCGGGATCACCTCGCGCGCGTCGATGATCGCCTGCTCGGCGAAGCCGCCCTTGGCGCGGCCGGTGACGCGGTCGCCGGGCTTCACGCCGTTCACGCCCGCGCCGACGCGGATCACCTCGCCGGCGCATTCCTGGCCGGCGGGCTTGAAGTCGGGGCCGGCCTGGTGCAGGCCGATGGACTTGATGAACTCGCCGCGGTTGAGCGAGCTCGCGCGCACGCGCACCAGCACCTCGCCGGCCTTGGGCTCGGGCGCGGGTGTGTCGCGCAGTTCGAGTACGTCGCCGCTGATCCACCAGGATTTCATGCCGCCTCCCACAAGGAACGCCGCATTCTGCCGGAAAAAATCCCCGCGGCACCCGCCGAGTCCTTGCAGGACGCTGCATCGCGGGTGCCGCCAGAGAGGGGGAACCGGCCGTTCACGTGCCCCCGGGCTCCTGCCCGGGTTGCTGATCAGGTGCCTATCAGTCCGCCGTCATCGCGGCGTATCACCACCGTCGCCGAACGCGGCCGGCCATCGGCGCGGAAGTCGGGCCAGTTGCTCCAGGCGCGCGGGTTCGCCGGATCGTTGTTGCGCGCGCGCGGCACCTCGCCCGGGTGCTGGATGTTGACGAACATCGAGCGGCCGTCGGGCGACATGGTGGCGCCGGTGACCTCGCAGCCCACCGGGCCGGTGAGGAAGCGGCGGATCTCGCCGGTCACGACGTCGGCGGCCAGCATCTGGTTGTTGCCGATCTTCGCGTACGGCGGCTGGCGGGTCGACTCGTGGGCCACGTCGGTCTGTATCCACAGCACACCGCGTGCGTCGAACCACAGCCCGTCCGGGCTGCCGAAGGCGTCGCGCCGGGTGGCGGGCGCACCCGCCACCTGCGGTTCCTCGCCGCCCAGCACGAAGATGTCCCAGGCCATGGTGGTGGCCGCCGCGTCCGACCCCGCCTCGCGCCAGCGCAGGATGTGGCCATACACATTGTTCGCGCGCGGGTTGGCCGCGTCCGTGCCGGGCCGGTCCTTCGCGCCGCGCTGGCCGTTGTTGGTGAGCGTGATGTAGACCTCGCCGGTGCGCGGATGCACCGCCGCCCATTCGGGCCGGTCCATCTTGGTCGCGCCGACCAGGTCGCCGGCGCGGCGAGCATGCACCAGCACCGAAGCCTGGTCGGCAAAGCCGTTGGCCGCGGTCAGCCCGTTCTGCCCGTGCACCAGCGCGACCCATTCGCCGCGACCGCCCGCGGCGAACTTCGCGACATACAGCGTGCCCTCGTCCAGCAGCTTCATGTTCGCCGCGCGGTCCGCTGGCGAGTTGCCCCTGGCCACCGGCCTGCTGCTGACGAACTTGTAGACGTACTCGAAGCCCTCGTCATCGCCCATGTACACCACCACCCGCCCGTCTGGCGCGGTGGTGACCATCGCGCCCTCGTGCTTGAAGCGCCCTAGCGCGGTGCGCTTCACCGGCTTCATGTTGCGGTCGTAGGGATCGATCTCCACCACCCAGCCGAAGCGGTTGGGCTCGTTCGGGTTAGCCTGCGCGTCGAAGCGCCGGTCGTGCTCGTGCCAGCGGTAGGACGAGCCCGCGGCTATGCCGTAGCGGCGCATCTCGGCCGGGATCGCGCCGCCGTGCACGAAGTAGCCGTTGAAGTTCTCCTCGCAGGTCAGGTAGGTGCCCCAGGGCGTGCGCCCGCCGGCGCAGTTGTTGAAGGTGCCCAGCACCTCCGTGCCCTTCGGGTCGGCGGCGGTGCGCAGCAGCGCGTGCCCGGCGGCCGGCCCGGACACAGCCATGGGCGTGGACGCGGTGATGCGTCGCGCATGGCGCGAGGGGCGCACCACGCGCCACGCGCCGCCCTCGAACTCGACCTCGATGACCGACACCCCGTGCGCCGCCTGCGACTTGCGCACCTTGTCCGCATTCCAGGTGCGCATGCCGTCGGCGTGCAGCAGGCCGTCGTCCACATACTCGTGGTTCATCGCCAGCAGGCCGCGCGCGCCGGTCCCCGCACCCGGGCCCGGCAGCGCGAAGAACTCGATCGCGTCGTGCTGCATGCCGGCCTGCAGTTCCTGTTCCTCGGCGCTGTTGGAACCGTCCCAGCGGAAGTTCGGCCCGGCGGTCATGCCGGTGGCGTCGCCCCAGGCATACAGCGCCCGCGCGTTGTAGCCGGGCGGCACCACCAGGGTGTCGGCGGTGGACGTCGCGATCGGCGTGAAGCCGAGCAGCGGCCCGCCGCTGGCCATGGTCGCGCAACCGGGCAGGGCCAGCACCGCGCCGGCCAGACCGGTCTTGAGCAGCTGGCGGCGCGTGAACGGGGCGTCCAACAAGGCCGCGAGGCCGCCGCCGGAAGTGGGGTTGGAAACGCTGTCGCGGTCGGTCGGGCTGCCCATGTACATGCTCATCGATGAAAAGGAATCATGGTCATGCTACGCCATGACAGGCGTGTGACAGGGCCGTGTCCGCCCCCGCCGCGGTTACACTGCGGCGCATATGGATCCCGACCTCGCCCAGCACGCCGGCTTCGGTCAGTCATCGCCGCTGGCCGGCCTGGCCGGCTTCGGTCAGTCGTCGCCGCTCGCCGGCCTGGCCGGCTTCGCGCATGCGCTGCGCTTCGAGCACCTGCCGCCGGCGCTGGTGCACGACTGCCGGCGCCGCATCACCGACACCCTGGGCTGCGGCCTGGCCGCGCTGGATGCGCCGCCGGTGCGCATCGCGCGCGAGCTGGCGCTGCGTGCCGCCCCGTCGTCCGAGGGCGCGAGCCTGATCGGCCAGCAGGCGCGCGCGCTGCCCGAGCTCGCGGCGCTCGCCAACGGCGTGGCCTGCCGCTATGCCGAGGGCAACGACGTCTTCCCGGGCGCGGGCCATCCGAGCGACTGCCTGGCCGCGGTGCTCGCTGCGGCCGAGTCGGCCGGTGCCAGCGGCCGCGACGTGATCACCGCCAACGTCATCGCCTATCAGGCCTACCACCACCTGTTCACCGCGCTGCGCC
>CAIVVS010000085.1 GCA_903909415.1 uncultured Pseudomonadota bacterium
GGTTGGAACCGGCTCAGTCCCCCAGGCCCACACCCTTCGCCTGCTCCGTCAGCCACGCTCGCACCGCGTTGCGATCCACCTTGCCCGCGCCATTCAACGGCAGGTCCTTCTCCGGCACGATGGCGACAAAGCGCGGGTGCGCGTACTTCGGGCCGTTGTCCAGGCACCATTGCTTCAGCGTGTCGGCATCGGCGCTTGCGCCGCGCTTGAGCACCACCATGGCCGCGGGTGCCCAGCCCTTGACCTTGTGCGGCACCGGCGCGACCACCGCGTTGGCGACCGCCTCGTGGCCGAACAGCCGGTCCTCGACTTCCTTCGGGTAGATGTTCTCGCCGCCGCAGGAGAACATGTCGTCCACGCGGCTCTTGAAGTAGAAGAAGCCGTCGGCGTCGCGCCTCAGCACGTCACCCGTCCTCAGCCAGCCGTCGACCAGCTTCTCGCGCGTCACCTCGGGTCGCTTGTGGTAGCCGAGGCAGTTGTAGGGCGAGCGTATCCAGATCTCGCCTTCGGCCTCGCCGGTATCGGGCAGCACCGTGCCGTCGGCCGCGACCAGGCGGATTTCCCACTCGGGCGCGGCCACGCCGGGCGAGCCGCGCGGCGTGCGCCTGCCGTCTATCGCCGGTCGCACCGGGCTGCCGCCCTCGGTCAGGCCGTAGGACTCGCCCACCTTCACGCCGGGGATGGCGCGCTCCACCGCGTCCATCAGTTCCGGCGTCACGACCGCCGAGCCGATGGTCAGCGACTTGAGCGCCGACAGGTCCAGCGAATCCAGCACCGCGCGCTGCTGCAGGAACATGGTGAACACCGCGGCCACGCCGCGCGAGTAGGTGCAGCGGTACTTGGCCAGCGCCTCGAGGTAGCCCTTGGGGTCGTAGCCCGGCATCAGCACGAAGGAGCCGCCGGCGTAGAGCGTGGGCTTCACCGTGCCGCGCATCGCGTTCTTGTGGAACAGCGGCAGCGCGATCAGGCCGCGGTCGGTCGGCTTGGACGGCCAGTACTTCTGGTTGTAGGCCACGTACCAGAGCATGCCCGAGTGGGTCATGATCGCGCCCTTGGGCAGGCCGGTGGAGCCGGAGGTGTAGGGCTGGAAGGCCTGCGCGTCGGCGGGCAGCGCGGGCGGGTCACCGGCGCGTTCGCTCGCGTCGCGTGCGCTGGCGTAGTCCAGCCAGTCCAGCGGCAGTTCCCGGGGGTCAATGGCAATCCGGTAGGGAATCGGTGCCGCGCCCGCCACCGCGATGGCGTCCCCGTTGACCGCCGGCTCGACGAACACCGCACGGCACTCGGCGTCCTCGAGGATGAACTTCATGGTGTCGCGCGCCAGGCGGGTGTTGATTGGCACCGGGATCGCGCCCATGCGCATCACGCCGAAGAACACTTCCAGGAACTCCACCCGGTTGCCGACGATCATGCCGACGCGCTCGCCCGGCTGCACGCCCAGGCGGTTCATCAGGCCGGCGACCCGGTCGGCGCGCTCGTCCAGCTCGCCATAGGTGATGTTGCGCTCGATGCCGCCATGCAGGTCGATCACCGCGACCTTGTCGGGGTGGCGCGCGACCGATGCGGAGAAGAAATAGCCCAGGTTGCTGCTGCGCGTGTCCATCCGTTGCTCCGATTCACTCCCGTGAAAGCGGGAGTCCAGTGTCGTTGTCAGTACAGTCGATGCCGTCGTCAATGCGGTCGCAGGCCAAAGCCGCTGGATTCCCGCTTTCGCGGGAATGACGGTGCGTTGGACTAACGCGATCCCGGCCATCAAGCACGTGCTGTCGTCCCCGCGAAAGCGGGGACCCAGTGTCCTTGGTCAATGACGCTGTACCGCAGGCGGCGCGGACCTGGCGCAACCGCGAAGTCATTGCGGCCCCAGGTGCCTGGCGATCATCCACGCATACACCTTCGCCGCATCATGGGTGCGCGACACCGAGGCCATGTCCAGGTCGGTGTGCGCGAAGGCCTGCTCGCCGGAGCCGAAGTTGGCGCACTCGATTCCGGCGTGGTTGAGGTAGCCCTGGTCGTGGGCCGACTGCCCGTAGAAGGACTCAGGCGCAGCGCCCAGCATCGCCTCGCAGCCCGCGCCCAGCAGGCGCACCACGCGCGAGTCCGGTGCCACCAGGCTGGGGTACATGTAGGGGCCCTTGCTGACTTCCACGCGCAGCGGCTTGCCGGACACCGGGTCGGCCCAGCCGTCCACCTGCATGGCGATGGCGCGGATTTCGGCGACCGCCGCGTCCGGGTCGTCGCCCGGCAGCAGCCGACGGTCCAGCACCAGCTCGCAGCGGTCCTGAACCGTATGCGTGGACTTGGGCCAGCTCTCGATGCGGTTGCAGGTCAGCGTGGCGGTACCCAGCTGCGGGTGGGTACGGTCCTGCGGCACGCCGGCCATCAGCCGGCGCAGCACTTCCATCGCGCCGGTGACCGCATTGGCGCCGTCCTTCGGCCGGCTGGAGTGGCAGGGCTGGCCGTGCACCGTCACCGTGACGTCCACGCGGCCGCGGTTGCCCAACTGCAGCTTCAGGCTGTTGCCGTAGACGAAGGCGAGTTCCGCCTTCACGCCCTCGGCCTCGACCACGTGCCGGACCGCGTCATGCTTGCCGGTCTCGCCGGACACGCAGCAGACGAAGGCGAGCCGCCCCTCGATCGGGATGCCGGCCGCGCGCACCGCCTCGATGGCATGCAGCATCGCCGCCATCGTGCCCTTCTGCTCGCTCGCGCCCTTGCCCAGCACCGCCTCGCCCGGCAGGCCGTGCGGCGTGGCGTCGATCAGCTTCGCGCCATAGGGGTCGGGCATGGTCGAGGGCGGCTGGTTCATCGCATGGGCGACCAGCATCAGCGAGCGGCCGGTCCGGCCGGCGCCGCATTCGGCGATGAGGTTGCCCATGGCGTCGATGCGCGCGGCGTCGAATCCCAGCGCCGGCATGCGCGGCATCAGCGCCACGCGCATGAACTCGCGCAGCTGGGGCTCGTCCTCCAGCAGCACGGTCTGCGGGCTGGGCACGCGCAGCAGTTCCTGGAACAGGGTGCGGGTGCGCGCCACCGTGAGGTGGGGCGCGAGCGTCGCGGCGAGGGTGTCGTCCATGCGGGTCGGTTTCTGGCCAGCGCGCCGTGCCGAGTCAGGCCAGCGCGCCGCGCTGCGCCAGCGCCTCGCGCTGGAAGCCGGCCGCGCGCTTGTAGCTGTCCATGGTCGCCGCGATCTCCTCCGGGCTGACGATGTCCTCGAGCTTGCCGAAGGGCTGGTCGCCGGAGCGCTCGTGCACCAGCCGCAGGATGGTGTCCGGCGGCGCGTTGCGGCTCGCGAGCACCGCGCCGTTGGCGGCCTTGAGTCGCGCGTCTTCGTAGGCCTTCAGGGCCGCGACGGGGTCGGCTTCCCTGGCCAGGCACCCGGCCAGCGCGCGCGCGTCCAGGATGCCCTGTCCGGCGCCGTTGCCGCCGCGCGGGTACATCGGGTGGGCCGCGTCGCCCACCAGCGTGATGCGCCCGAAGCTCCAGCGGTCCACCGGGTCGCGGTCGACCATCGGGAATTCCAGCACCAGCTCGGAGGCCCGCAGGAAGGCCGGCACGTCCAGCCAGTCGAAGCGGAAGCCCTCGAACTTCGGCATGAAGTCCTCGTACTTGCCGCCCAGGTTCCAGTCGGCCTGCACGTTGCGCGGCGAGCGGATCTCGGCGGTCCACTGGTGCAGTTGCAGGCCCTGTTCGTCGATGCGCGACTCGATCGGGTAGATCACCGCCTTGCCCACGTCCAGCCAGCCGATCTGCACCATGGAGGCGCCGGTGAGGAAGGGCTTCCAGCGCGTCACGCCGCGCCACATGTTGATGCCGGCGTAGTTGTGCGGGCCCTGGTCCGGGTAGCACTGCTGGCGCACGACCGAATGGATGCCGTCGCAGGCGATCGCGACGCTGCGGCGCACCGGCTCGCGCCCGGCGAAATGCACCGTCACGCCGCCGGCGTCCTGCTCGACGCGCTCGCAGCGGTGGTTCAGCTGCACGGCGTCCGGCCCCAGCGCGGCCAGCACCGCCTCGTACTGCACCCGGTGCAGCTCGCCGCGGTGGATGGACAGCTGCGGCCACTCGTAGCCGGCGAAGCTGCCGCGCGCTTCCTTGTGGATGAACTGGCCGAAGCGGTTGTAGAAGCACATCTCGCGCGTGGACACGGCATTGGCCGACAGCGCCTCCAGCAGGCCGATGTCCTTCAGTTCGCGCACCGCGTGCGGCAGCAGGTTGATGCCCACCCCGACCTTGCGGAACTCGCTGGCCGATTCGTACACCCGGCAGGCGATGCCGAGCTTCTTCAGGCTGAGGGCGAGGACGAGGCCGGTGATGCCGCCGCCGATGATGATGACTGGCACGGTGCTGCTCCTGCTGCTGTGGAATGGCGCCGGCGAGCCTGCATCCGGGCCTGCGGCGATGCTAGCATGGGCCGACACGCTGACAGGCCGGGGAGCCGCCGCATGGACAGGATTCGTTTGGCATTGGCAATGGTTTGCGCGCAGGCGACGATGCTCGCGGCGGGCACGGCGCAGGCGCAGTCCTGGCCGTCCAAGCCGGTGCGCCTGATCGTCGCGCAGGCCGCGGGATCCTCGCCCGACCTGGTGGCGCGCCTGGTGGCCGAGCCGATGTCGCGCGGCCTCGGGCAGCAGCTGGTGGTGGACAACCGCGGCGGCGGTGACGGGATGATAGGCATGCAGGCGGTGGTGCGCTCAGCGGCCGACGGTCATACCATCGGCTTCGGCGCGGCCTCGACCATCGTCACCAACGCCTACACGGTAAAGACGCTGCCCTACAACCCTGAGCGCGACTTCGCCAGCATCGGCATCGTCGGCATGTCGCCCTTCATGCTGGCGGTGAACCTGGACGTCAAGGCGAGCACCCTCGCCGAACTGGTGGCGCTGGCGCGCGCCGAGCCGAAGAAGTTCGCCTTCGCCAGCCCGGGGCGGCGCCTGCTGCCGGGCATGGTCGGTGACATGCTCAACATCCGCAGCGGCGCGGACCTGCTGCACGTGCCCTACAACGGCGCCGCCGGCGTGCAGGACACCATCGCCGGGCGCACGCAGATGACCATGCAGGGCATTCCTGCGGTCGCCAACCCGGCGCGCCGCGGCCAGTTGCGCGCGATCGCGGTCAGCAGCGCGCGCCGGCTGCCGGGGCTGGAGGACGTGCCCACCATGGCCGAGACCTATCCGGGCTTCGTCTACGTCGGCTGGTTCGCGCTGGTCGCGCCGTCGGGCACGCCCGCCGACGCGGTGCGCCGCCTGAACCGCGAACTCGACACGGCGCTGTCGCAGGCGGACATCGTGCAGAAGCTGCGCGCCATGGGCATCTACCCGGACGGCGCCGGCACGCCGGAGCAGATGGACGAGTTCCTCCGGTCCGAGCGCGCGCGCTGGTCGCGCACCGTGAAGGACATCGGCATCGAGCCGGAGTAGCAGCGCGGGCAGAGCAGCCCGGCTAGCTGTCGCCGCCCGGCGGGGCGCGGCGCAAGGCCGCGACCACCGCGTCCAGCGTGGCCGGCTCCCGGTCCTTGAACGCCTCCAGCCGCGAATAAACCTCGGCCGCGGCGAGGTGGAAGCCGCCCGGCAGGCCGGCGGCCTCGAAGGTCTGCGCGATCTCCTGCATCTCGCCCACCCAGCGCCAGGCCTTGCCGCTGGTGGCGGCGACATACTCCGAGCGCTTGCCGGTGCCGGGCTGCGAGCGCGCCCACTCTTCCAGCAGCGCCGCGTCCACGCTCTCGTGGCGCGCCAGCGCGCGGATGTCCGCCAGCAGCGCGGTCACGCCCTTGGTCCACGCGGCGTAGCACATCTTCAGCGCCGAGGCCGCGCCGACCGGAC
>CAIVVS010000086.1 GCA_903909415.1 uncultured Pseudomonadota bacterium
CTTCCGTGAACTCGGCATCAACGACATGGAAGTGGCGGGGGGCTGGTACGGCATCTTCATGCCGGCTGCGACGCCGCGCGACGTGGTCACCCGGCTGAACTCCGAGGCGGTGAAGATCCTGCGCATGCCCGCCACGATCGAGCGCCTGAGCGCCATCGGCCTGGTGCCCGCGAGCTCCACGCCGGCCGAGCTGGGGGCCGCGCTGCGCGACGACCTCCAGCGGCTCGGCCCCATCGTCAAGGCGGCGAAGATCACGCCGCAGTAACCGCGGCTCCCGGCCCGCGCGGGCCGGGGGGCGGCGCCAGCTGCGGCGCTTGCCCGCCGTGCGGCAACTGTTGATTTCCGCGTCGGTCATCACCGGCTTGATCACGCACAGCCGGATCTCTTCCTCCAGGCGCGCCTTCTCGGCGGCGGCGCGTTCAGCCGCCGCCTTCTGCTGGGCTTCGCGGCGGGCCTCCTGGCGGGCCTTGCGTTTTTCCTCGGCGCTCATGGGCGCGGGCGGCGCGTCCGCCAGTTTTGCGTCGGTCGGCGGCGCGGCGTAGACCACGGCCGGGGCGCCCACGTCCTTCATCGCCTCGGGCTTGCCGCTGGCGACCGGCATGTTCGGCGCCGGCGCGTCGGCTGCCATCGCGGGCGCCGCACCCATTGCGGCGCAGGCTACCAGGCAGATCGACATCAAGGTCAGGGTCGGTTTGTTCATCGCCACTCCCGTCGAGGGGTTCTCAAGCCGGCATTGTGCCACCGCGGGGCCATCCGGATGCAATGCAACTCCGGGCGGCCATCGGAGTCCAGTGCATGCCTGTGCGGCGTACAGCCGCGCCAATGCAGCCTCCTGAAAGACATCCATGAAAAAGACCCTGCTAGCAACCCTCGTCACGCTCGCCTTCTCGACGCAGGCCTTTGCGGCCGACATCGTCGACACCGCCGTCTCCGCCGGTTCATTCAAGACCCTGGTCACCGCCCTGCAGGCGGCGGGCCTGGTCGACACGCTGAAGGGCAAGGGCCCGTTCACGGTGTTCGCGCCTTCGGACGAAGCCTTTGCCAAGGTGCCCAAGGCCACGCTGGACGCCCTGCTGAAGGACAAGGCAGCGCTCACCAAAGTACTGACCTACCATGTGGTCGCCGGCAAGGTCATGGCTGCCGACGTGAAGGCCGGCAAGGTGAAGACCGTGCAGGGCCAGGAGCTGACCGTGACCACCATGGGCGGCGTCAAGGTGGACGGCGCCAACGTCGTGAAGGCCGACATCGTCACCGACAACGGCGTGATCCACGTGATCGACGCGGTCGTGCTGCCCAAGTAAGCACGGGCCGGAAGCACCTTTCCTTCCGCGGAGCCGATCCGCGGGGACCGGGGTCCGGAAACGTCGCGTAAGATCGCAACGTTTCCGCGACCCCGTTCGCGCTCCCTGACGCGACCCCATGGCCCTGCTCGACAACCTCAATCCGGAACAGCTCTCGGCGGTCACGCTGCCCAACCAGCACGCGCTGATCCTGGCCGGCGCCGGCAGCGGCAAGACGCGCGTGCTCACCACCCGCCTGGCCTGGCTGATACAGACCGGCAGCGTCAGCCCCTACGGCATCCTCGCGGTCACCTTCACCAACAAGGCCGCGCGCGAGATGCTGGTGCGGCTGACTTCCATGCTGCCGATCAATGTCCGCGGCATGTGGATGGGCACCTTCCACGGCCTGTGCAACCGCATGCTGCGCGCCCACCACCGCGACGCGGCCCTGCCCCAGACCTTCGCCATCCTGGACACGCAGGACCAGCAGGCCGTGGTCAAGCGGGTGATGAAGGCGATGCACGTGGACGACGAGAAGTTCCCGCCGCGCCAGGCGCAGTACTTCATCAACCACGCGAAGGAAGAGGGCCTGCGCGCCGGCTCGGTCGAGGTCACCGACGAGTTCACGCGCCGCTACGCCGAGGTCTACGCCGCCTACGACGAGCAGTGCCAGAAGGAAGGCGCGGTCGACTTCCCCGAACTGCTGCTGCGCTCCTACGAACTCCTGTCGCGCAACCAGCCGCTGCGCGAGCACTACCAGCGGCGCTTCTCGCACCTGCTGGTGGACGAATTCCAGGACACCAACCGGCTGCAGTACCGCTGGCTCAAGCTGCTGCTCGGGCCGCAGGCCGTGATGTTCGCCGTCGGCGACGACGACCAGTCGATCTACCGCTTCCGGGGCGCGAACGTCGGCAACATGGCCGACTTCGAGCGCGACTTCCGGGTGCAGAACATCATCCGGCTGGAGCAGAACTACCGCTCCTACGGCAACATCCTCACGGCGGCCAACGCGCTGATCGCGAACAACCAGAACCGCCTGGGCAAGAACCTGTGGACCGCCGCCGGCGAGGGCGAGCCGATCCGCGTCTACGAGGCCCAGACCGACGGCTACGAGGCGCACTGGATCGCCGAGGAGATCGGCTCGCTGACGCGCGACGGCCACGCGCGCGCCGACTGCGCCATCCTGTACCGGTCCAACGCGCAGTCACGCATCATCGAGCACGCGCTGTTCACGCAGGGCATTCCCTACCGCGTCTACGGCGGCCTGCGCTTCTTCGAGCGCCAGGAGGTCAAGCACGCGCTGGCCTACCTGCGCCTGATCGCCAACCCGGACGACGACGGCGCGTTCCTGCGCGTGGTGAACTTCCCCACGCGCGGCATCGGCGCGCGCTCGCTGGAGGCGCTGCAGGACGCGGCCGCCAGCCACGGCACCAGCCTGTGGCAGGCCGTGCCCATGGTCGCGGGCAAGGCCGGTTCGTCGCTCGCCGCCTTCGTGAAGATCATCGAGGGCCTGCGCGAGCAGACCGCGCTGCTGCCGCTGCCGGAAGTCGTCGAGCACATGCTGGACCGCTCGGGGCTGCTCGCGCACTACCGCACGGAGCGCGAGGGCGCAGACCGGGTGGAGAACCTGGAGGAACTGGTGAACGCCGCCGCGTCCTTCGTGCAGGAGGACGGCCCGCTCGCCGGCTACCTCGCCGCCAACGCGCAGGGCGAGGTCGCGCCGCTGGCCACCGCGCGCGAGGACAACGCCACCGGCGTCGGTCCGCTGTTCGCGGCCGCGGCCGACGCGCAGGCGCAGCAGGCGCCGGCCGATCCCGCGGCCCCGCCCGCGCCGCAGGACCCGCTCGACCTGTTCCTGGCGCATGCCGCGCTGGAATCGGGCGACAACCAGGCCGGCGAAGGCCAGGACGCGGTGCAGATGATGACGGTGCACTCGGCCAAGGGCCTGGAGTTCCATGCCGTGTTCATCACCGGTCTGGAAGAGGGCCTGTTCCCGCACGAACAGAGCGTGATGGAGGACGAGGGCCTGGAGGAAGAGCGCCGCCTGATGTACGTCGCGATCACGCGGGCGCGCACGCGCCTGTACCTCTCGTTCGCGCAGACCCGCATGCTGCACGGCCAGACGCGCTACAACGTGGCCTCGCGCTTCCTGGAGGAAGTGCCGTCCAACCTGCTCAAGTGGCTGACCGCGCGCGTGCAGCACCAGTCGTCCATGGGTGGCATGGGTGGCATGGGCGGCTCGGCCTGGGAAGCGCGCGAGCCCGCGCCGGCGATGGCGTCACAGAAGTCTCCCGGCCACGGCTTCTACGTCGGCCAGACGGTGTCGCACGCCAAGTTCGGCAATGGCGTGATCGTCAATGCCGAGGGCTCCGGCCCGGAGGCGCGGGTGCAGATCAACTTCGGGCGCCAGGGCATGAAGTGGCTGGCGCTGGAGTATGCCAAGCTGATGCCCGCCTAGGGTGCGCCCCTAGCCCGGCAGCTTGTACAGCCGAGCGGCGTTGTCGCGCATCAGCTTCTGCTTCACGCCCGGCTTGAAGCCCAGCGCGTCGATCTCCCTGCGGGTGCGGCTGAAGTCCAGCACCGGCCAGTCGGTGCCGAACAGCACCTTGTCCTGCCCGTAGCTGTTGATGTAGCGCACGAAGGACCCGGGCCAGTACTTGGGGCTGTGCGCGTCGGTGCCGATGTACACGTTGGCATGCTTCCAGGCCATCGCGATCATCTCCTCGGTCCACGGGATGCCCACGTGGATGCCGATCAGTTTCAGCTCCGGGAAGTCGCAGGCCACCGTGTCCAGCGTGATCGGCTGGCCGACGCTGCGTATCGGGTAGCGCGGGTCGTAGATCATCGACTGGCCGACCTGCAGCTGGATCGGGATATCCAGCTCCACGCACTTGGCGTAGAACGGGTACCACTTCGCATGGTCGGGCGCGAGCTCGAACCAGTGCGGGTAGCCGTGCGCGCCGATGAAGCCGTGGTCGCGCACTGCGCGCTCCAGCGCGCGAACGCCCGCCATGCCCTCGGTCGGGTCCAGTCCGGCGAGCGCGCTGAAGCGGTCCGGGTGTTTCTTCACCGCCTGCGCCACCATGTCGTAGGGGATGTGGTAACAGGCCGGGTGGCCGAGCCGCCCGATCTTGGCGGCAATCAGCATGGCGCGCTCGATGCCCGCCTCGTCCATGCGCAGCAGGTGCTCGTCCAGGGACATGCCGCGCATCACCTCGCGGCGCACCTTCATCTTCCCGGAATAGAAGGCGTCGCGGTCCGGACGGATCGCGTCGACTTCCGGGGTCCAGAGGTTGACCACCGTGTCGATGGCGGCGATGTCCCAGGTTTCCCCGTCCTTGCTCATGCGCGTGCTCATGTCGTGCTCCTCACCGCGGGCTCTTCAAAGCGGCGGCAGCGTGGCGGCCAGCACCGGCTTCTGTACCTTGCCCAGCGCGCTGCGCGGGAACTCGGCGACGACGAACACCTCGCGCGGTACCTTGTAGGACGCAAGCTGCGCGCGGCACAGCTCGCGCAGTTCCGCGGGGCTCGGGCGGGGCGCGGCCTTGCCGTCCAGCAGCACGAAGGCCGCCACCTCCTCGTTGAACTCGCGCGAGGGCCAGCCCACCACCACCGCATCCAGCACACCGGGATGCGACTGCAGCACCGACTCGACCTCCGCCGGGTAGATGTTCACCCCGCCGCGGATGATCACGTCCTTGGAGCGCCCGCGCAGGTACAGGTAGCCGTCCGCGTCCATCGTCCCCAGGTCGCCCGGGTAGTACCAGCCGTCACGGAAGGCCTCGCGGCTGGCTTGCTCGTCGTTGAAAAAGCCGTTGGCCACGGCGGGCCCACGGTAGCGGATGCGTCCCACGTCCCCGGGCGGCAGCGGCCGGTGCTGCTCGTCCACGCACTGCACGTCCACCGCGAACACCGGCCTGCCCACCGAGGCTTCGTAGCGCGCGTCGTCGTGGCGGTTCAGGCAGGTGATGCCACCGCCTTCGGTCGAGCTGTAGTACTCAACCAGGCCGGCGCACAGCCGCTGGCGGATCTCGCGCCGCTCCGGCACGTGCAGCGCCGAGCCCGAGGAGATCAGCAGCTTCATCGCGCGCATCGGCGCGAGCGTGTCATCGCTTTCGGCCAGCAGCCGGCGCATCAGGGTCGGCACCAGGAAGGTGGAGGTGGCGTTCAACCGGGCGGCCTCCACGCACAGCGCCGCCGGCTCGTAGGGCGGCGGGAACAGGATCACCGTGCCGCCGCAGAACAGCATCATCATCGCGAAGGTGCGCCCGCCGCCGTAATAGAGCGGCGTGGCCGAGACGTAACGGTCCTGCGCGTCGAAGCCCAGGTTGATCCAGCTGACCCAGAAGCGGCGCAGGAACTGGTA
>CAIVVS010000087.1 GCA_903909415.1 uncultured Pseudomonadota bacterium
CCGCGTCCCGTCCGCGCCGGACCGCGCCGGCGCGAAGCTGCACCTCGCGCTGTGGCAGAGCGGCCTGTCCACCCGGGTCAGCGCGGGCGAGAACCGCGGCGAGCTGCTGCAGCACGACTACGTGGTGCGCCAGTGGGCCAGCCCGCAGCCGCTCGCCGCCGACGGCGCGGCCAGCGCCCTGGCGGCGATCACCTTGCCGGGCGCGAAGCCCGGCCTGGCGGGTGCGACCGCCTTCGTGCAGAACGCGGCGGGCGAGGTGCTGCAGGCCTGGTCGCTGCCCTTGTGCGAGGCGCAGTCGGGATCCGGCGGCCGGTAGACGCCGCGGGGCCGGACTCAATCCCCGGCGAGGATGGCGGCCAGGCGCGCGGCAGCCTCGCTGACCGGCCCGTCGTTGACGATGGTGTGCGCGCCCGGGCCGGTCGGCAGGTCCAGCGTCGCGCTGCGTGCCAGCCGTGCTTCTATCTCCCCGCGGCTCTCTCTGCCGCGCGCGAGCAGCCGCTCCATGACGCGCCCGGGCGGCGCGGTGAAGGCCAGCACGCGCAGGTCTGGGTAGCGCGCCCTGGCCGCGGGCAGGTGCTCGCGCGAGCCGTTGACGATCACCCGCCCGCCCGCGGCCAGCCAGTCATCCAGTTCGCGGCGCACGCCGTAGGCCAGTCCGTTGGCTTCCCAGTGCAGCGCGAAGCCGCCGGCCCGCTGCAGCTCGTCCCACGCCATGCGCGTCACGGGCTCGTGGACCTCGCTCGCGCCCGGGGCCGCCGCCGGCCGCGTGATCGTGCGCCGCGCGATGCGCACCGGCGCATGCGGCGGCAGCATCGCCAGCGCCGCCGCGATCACGGTGTCCTTGCCCACGCCCGAGGGACCGACCGCGTAATAGAGGCGTCCCAACGCCGGCACGGTCGCGCCCACCTAGGCGCCTCCCAGCGGGAAGCTGGCGATGCGCCACAGCGGATCGCCCGGCGCGCGCTCCTCGAACAGCGCGATGGCGTCGAAGCGCACGCCGCCGGTCAGCGCGGGCGCGAAATGGCGCCGGGCCGCCTGTTCGACCATCATCGCCTCGCTCGCGTTGAGCGAGCCGAGCGAGCCGGTCAGCGTGACGTGGAAGCGGTACTCCCTGAGCACGTACGGATAGCCCCATCGCGCCAGCATCTGGGTCTGCCGCGGCGAGAGCACGGCGGCGTGCCGGCGCGGCGGGTTGCCGGCGTTCGGCGGCGCGCGCAGGACGTCGAGCGCCATCACGCAGTCGTCGGCGAGCGCGCCCAGCGCCGCGCTGTCGTCCCGGGGACGCAGCGCGAGGAAGCTGCCCAGCTTGGCGACCGTCATCGGTTCCAGCGAGAACGGCGCATGGCGCGCGGCGACCTCGGCCGCGGCGGCGCGGAGCCGGTCGACGTCAGTGCCGGCGGCGAGCCGCATCGGCGCCTTCAGCGTCGCGTGGAAGCCGTAGCGCCGCGGCTCGGCGGTGAGTTCATGGAAGCGCTCGGCCGTGAGGCCGCGCGGAACGGGCTGCGCCAGCGCGCCGGCCGGTGCGTCGCGCCGCGTCGCGTCCCGGCCCAGCCAGGCGGCGCCCAGTCGCGCGAGCTCGCTCCCTGAAGCGTCGTAGTACACGGCGTAGCGCGGGCGCGGGGCGGTGCGCGCCTCCCCGTGGTGGCCGGCGCCGTCCGACACGATCTGGAAGGGCGTGTGCATGGCATCAGGTCCCGGGTTTGAACACGAGCTGCACCCGGTCGGCCGCGAACTCGGTTTCGCAATACTCGATCGGCTTGCCGCGCGTGTCGACGTTCACGCCCTCGACGTGCAGCACCGGCAGCGAGGCGGATTGCCGCAGCCTGCCTGCGACACCGGCCGAGGGCAGGCGCGCGGTGACCCAGCTGGTCTTGCGGGTGAAGTCGGTGACGCCGAACTCGGCGTAGGCGCGGGTGAGCGAGCCTAGCCGCTCGAACGCCTCGGCGATGCCCTCGAAGCGGGACGCGGGCAGCAGATGCACGGCCTCGCTCACCGGATGGCCGCGCGCCTCGCTCAGGGTGTGCAGGCGCACCAGCCTGCTGCCGCGCGGAACCTGCAGCCGTTTGGCTGCGTTGGCATCGGCGCGGACCAGCGCGGCGTCCAGCAGCAGGCGGCGGCTGTGCACGCCCGAGGCATCCATGTTCTCGGTGAAGCGCGTGCGCCGGCCCAGCGCGTAGTCCACCGCGAAATCGGCCACGAAGGTGCCGCTGCCGCGCGCCACGCGCACCAGCCCGCGCGCGGCGAGGCTGGAGATCGCCTGGCGCACCGTGTGGCGGTTCACGCCGAAACGTTCCGCCAGCTCGTGCTCGCCCGGCAGGCGCGTGCCCGGCAGCGCCTTGCCGTCGGCGATGTCATCGGCCAGCGCCCGCTCGATCCGGGACCACACCGTGCCGCCGTCCTTCCTGTCGCCCGCCTTTGCCATGTGCCCGTCGCTGTCAATAAAGCTTCACATTCGGAGCGGATGATTTTGCTACAGTCCTTTCCAACATGTCTAGACAAGATTTCATGACAGGCACGGACGGGGACGGGGACGGCGCCGCGGCGCGCCAACGGCGCATGTCGCTGGTGGCGCGCAGCCGGCTCGCCGACATCGAGGCCGCCTGGGCCGCGCTCGGCGAAGTGCCGGCGCATGCGTTCCTGCGCGCCCCGGAAACCGGCCTCGCGATGGTGCGCGCGCGCGCCGGCGGCGACGGGGACAAGTTCAACCTGGGCGAGATGACGCTGACCCGCTGCGTGGTGCGCCTGGCCAGCGGCGAGACCGGCGTGGGCTACGTGCAGGGACGCTCGGCCCGCCATGCGGAGCTCGCGGCGCTGGCCGATGCGCTGGCGGTCCATCCTGCCTGGGCCGAACGCATCGAACACGGCCTGCTGCGTCCGCTGGCCGCGCGCCTTGCGTCGAGGGACCAGGTCGCGCGCGCCAGGGCGGCGTCCAGCCGGGTCGAGTTCTTCACCATGGAGCGCGGCGCCGAGCCGGGCGGTCCGCGCGCCGGAGACGCCGCATGAACCTCGCAGCAGACCTGTCGGGCGTCGGGCCCGGCTTCGCGGATCCGGTGTTCGGGTCGCAGGCCGTGTTCCGCGCGGCGCTGGACGCCTTGTCGCACCCGGGACGGGTGTTCGACGTCGAGTCGCCGCAGGCGGTGCCGGACGGCCTGCACCCCGCGGCGGCCGCGCTCGCGCTGGCGCTGCTGGATACCGACACCACGCTGTGGATCGCGCCTCCGCTGGACAGCCCCCCGGTGCGGGCCTGGCTGCGCTTCCATACCGGATGCCCGTTCGCCGCCGGCCCCGGGACGGCGGACTTCGCGCTGCTGGACTCGTTGGCGACGGCCGGGGACCTGGGGGACTTCAGCTCGGGCAGCGACGAGCGACCCGAGGCCTCCGCCACCCTGATCGTGCAGGTGGAGGCGCTCGCCGCCGGGGCCTCCGACGTGCTGGATGGCCGATTGTCGCTGCGCGGGCCCGGCATCCAGTCCGTCGCGCGACTCGCGGTGGCCGGCGCGGACGCGCGCTTCATCACGCGCTGGCAGGCACGGCGCCCGCTGTTTCCGCGCGGCTGCGACCTGCTGCTCGCCTGCGGCCACCGGCTCGCGGGCCTGCCCCGCACCACCGACCTGGCATCCGGCATGGAGGCGAACTGACATGTACGTCGCGGTGAAGGGAGGCGAGCGCGCGATCGAGGCGTCCTACCGCCTGCTCGACGAGCGCCGGCGCGGCGATCCGGCCGAGCCGGAACTGTCGCTGGCGCAGGTGCGCGGCCAGCTGGGCCTGGCGGTGGACCGCGTGATGACCGAAGGGTCGGTGTACGACCCGGAGCTCGCGGCGCTGGCGGTCAAGCAGGCCTCGGGCGACCTGGTCGAGGCGATCTTCCTGTTGCGCGCCTACCGCGCGACCCTGCCGCGCCTGGCCTACACCGAGCCGGTGGACACCACGCGCATGGGCATCGCGCGGCGCATCTCGGCGGCCTTCAAGGACCTGCCGGGCGGCCAGGTGCTCGGGCCGACCTACGACTACACGCAGCGCCTGCTGGATTTCAGCCTCGCGGCTTCGGCGGGCAGCGGCGCGCCCACCGTGCGCGAGGCGGGCAATGACGCGCTCGCCACCGCGCTGCCCGAGGAGGCGATGCCGCGCGTCACCGACCTGCTGGGTGACGAGGGCCTGATCGAACGCCATGTGCCCGCCGAGGGCGACCCGGACCCGATGGACCTGACGCGCGAGCCGATCCGCTTCCCGGCCGACCGCGCCACGCGCCTGCAGAACCTGGCGCGCGGCGACGAGGGCTTCCTGCTGGCGATGGGCTACTCGACCCAGCGTGGCTACGCGAACAACCATCCCTTCGCCGGCGAGATCCGCTACGGCACGGTCGAGGTGGAGGTGGTGCCGGAGGAGCTCGGCTTCCCGGTGGTGATCGGCGAGGTCGAACTCACCGAGTGCCAGATGGTGAACCAGTTCGCCGGCTCCGCGACCCTGCCGCCGCAGTTCACGCGCGGCTACGGCCTCGCGTTCGGGCACTCCGAGCGCAAGGCGATGGCCATGGCGCTGGTGGACCGCTCGCTGCGCGCGCGCGAGCTGGGCGAGGCGGTCACCGCTCCCGCGCAGATGGAGGAGTTCGTGCTCTCGCATTCCGACAGCCTGGAGGCCTCGGGCTTCGTGCAGCACCTGAAGCTGCCGCACTACGTGGACTTCCAGTCGGAGCTCGAGCTGCTGCGCCGGCTGCGCGCGGTCGCCATCGAAGCGGGAGGCCGCGATGAACGCGCCGTCTGACGCGCCCTGGACCCGGGGGCAGTACAACTTCGCCTACCTGGACGAGCGCACCAAGCGCATGATCCGCCGCGCCATCCTCAAGGCGGTCGCGATTCCCGGCTACCAGGTCGCGTTCGGCAGCCGCGAGATGCCGCTGCCCTACGGCTGGGGCACCGGCGGCATCCAGGTCACCGCCGCGATCCTCGGGCCGGCCGACGTGCTCAAGGTGATCGACCAGGGCTCGGACGACACCACCAACGCGGTCAACATCCGCCGCTTCTTCGCGAAGACCGCGGGCGTGGCGACCACCACGCTGACGCGCGAGGCGACCGTCATCCAGACCCGCCACCGCATCCCCGAGACGCCGCTCTCCGAGGGGCAGGTGCTGGTCTACCAGGTGCCGATCCCCGAGCCGCTGTCCAAGCTGGAGCCGCGCGAGGCCGAGGCGCGGCGCATGCACGCGCTGTCCGAGTACGGCCTGATGCACGTGAAGCTCTACGAGGACGTGGCGCGCTACGGGCGCATCGCCACCACCTACGACTATCCGGTGAACGTGAACGGGCGCTACCTGATGTCGCCCTCGCCGATACCCAAGTTCGACAACCCGAAGATGCACATGAACCCGGCGCTGCAGCTGTTCGGCGCGGGGCGCGAGAAGCGCATCTACGCGGTGCCGCCCTACACCAAGGTGGAAAGCCTGGACTTCGAGGACCATCCCTTCGAGGTGCAGCGCTGGGACCGGCCGTGCGCGCTGTGCGGCGCGACCGACACCTTCCTCGACGAGGTGCTGACCGATGACCGTGGCGGGCGCATGTATGTGTGCTCGGACAGTGATTTCTGCCAGGAAACCCGGGCAGGCCAGGCAAGCCAGGCGTCCCAGGAAACCCAGGCAGGCCAGGCGGGGCAGGAACGCAGGGAGCACCAGGCATGAAGCCGGCGCTGGACGACGACGATACGGTAGCCTGCGTGCTGGAGATCCGAGAGGCGCGCGCGTCCGACCTGGACGCCGTGGTCGCGCTGATGGCGCAACTGGGCGGCGGGGCGCCGCTCGCGCCGGGCCAGGCGCGAGCGATCTTCGACCGCTACGCCGACTACCCGGACTACCGGCTGTACGTCGCGCTGCGCGACGGCCGGGTGGCGGGCTGCTTCTCGATGCTGGTGATGGACAACCTCGCCCATGGCGGCGCGAAGTCCGCGATCGTCGAGGACGTGGTGGTGGATGCCGCGCTGCGCGGGCAGGGCATCGGCACCCGCATGATGGACTTCGCGCGCGGGCGCGGCCGGGAGCAGGGCTGCTACAAGCTCGCGCTCTCCTCCGGCATGCCGCGCGAGGCGGCGCACCGCTTCTACGAGTCGCTGGGCTTCCGGCGGCATGGCTACAGCTTCTGGACGGAGACCTGAGATGGCCGACGAACCCCTGCTCCGTGTGGAGGGCGTGTCGCACGCCTACGGCGCGCGCATCGGCGTGCAGGATGCGTCCTTCGACCTCTGGCCCGGCGAGGTGCTCGCCGTGGTCGGCGAATCTGGCTCGGGCAAGAGCACGCTGCTCAACTGCGTGTCCGGGCGCATACGGCCGCAGTCCGGCAGCGTGCGCTTCCGCACCCGCCATGAGGGCTGGGCAGACCTGTACGCGATGTCCGAGCCGCGCCGCCGGCTGCTGGCGCGCACCGACTGGGGCTTCGTGCACCAGAACCCGGTGGACGGGCTGCGCATGAACGTGTCGGCCGGCGCCAACGTGGGCGAGCGCCTGATGGCGCTGGGTGACCGCCATTTCGGGCGCATCCGCGCCGAGGCGGTGCGCTGGCTCGCGCAGGTGGAGGTGGACGCCTCGCGCATCGACGAGTCCCCGGCGTCGTTCTCCGGCGGCATGCAGCAGCGGCTGCAGATCGCCCGCAACCTGGTCACGCGGCCGCGGCTGGTGTTCATGGACGAGCCCACCTCGGGCCTGGACGTGTCGGTGCAGGCGCGGCTGCTGGACCTGCTGCGCGGCCTGACGCGCCAGCTCGGCCTGGCCGCGCTGCTGGTCACGCACGACCTGGCGGTCGCGCGCCTGCTGGCCCAGCGACTGATCGTGATGAAGGAGGGACGCATCATCGAATCCGGACTGACCGACCAGGTCTTGGACGATCCGCAGCACGCCTACACGCAGCTGCTGGTGTCCTCGGTGCTGCAGGCATGAGCGCCGCCGCGACGAGCCCGGCCGACCCGGCGGTGGTCGAGGTGGCGCACCTGTCCAAGCGCTTCACCCTGCACCTGCAGGGCGGCGCGGAGCTCCCGGTGCTGGACGACGTCAGCCTGTCGGTGCGCCCGGGCGAATGCCTCGCGCTGCACGGGCCATCCGGCGCCGGCAAGAGCACGCTGCTCAAGTGCATCTACGCGAACTACCGCGCGAGCGCCGGTTCGATCCGCGTGCTGCACCACGGACAGCCGCTGGAGGTCACCGGCGCGAGCGCCCGGGAGCTGCTGGCCCTGCGCCGCGACACGGTGGGCTACGTGAGCCAGTTCCTGCGCGTGATCCCGCGCGTGCCGGCGGTGGACGTGGTCGCCGAGCCGCTGCTGGACGCGATCGAGGCGGACGGGGATGGTGGCGGGAACGAGGGCGAGGAGGCGCGCCGCGCGGCGCGCTTCGAGGCCGAGCGGCTGCTGCTGCGCCTTCGCATCCCGCGCAAGCTCTGGAGCCTTCCCCCGGCCACCTTCTCCGGCGGCGAGCAGCAGCGGGTGAACATCGCCCGCTCGTTCATACGGCGCCGGCCGCTGATGCTGCTGGACGAGCCCACGGCATCCCTGGACTCGGACAACCGCACCACCGTCGCGCTGCTGATCGGAGAAGCCCTCGAGGCCGGCAGCGCGGTGATCGGCATCTTCCACGACGCGCGCATGCGCCAGCAGGTCGCCACGCGACTGCATGACATGGAGCAACAACGATGAGAATGGACTTTCCCGCGCCCGGCCATGCCGGGCAGGCAGCCGGCGAACTGCTGGTCCGCAACGCCAGGATGGTGCTGGCCGGCGAGGTGGTCGAGGGCGCCCTGGCCGCGCGCGACGGGCGCATCACCTCGGTCGACCCGGGGCAGTCGTCCGCGGCCGCCGCGGTGGACTTCGGCGGCGACTACCTGATGCCGGGCATGGTCGAGCTGCACACCGACAACTTCGAGAAGCACCTGATGCCGCGACCCAAGGTGCGCTGGCCGGAGTTCCCCGCGCTGCTCGCGCACGACGCGGAAATCGCCGCGGCCGGGATCACCACCGTGTTCGACGCGCTTGGCGTGGGCGACTCGGACCTGGGCGCGCTGCGCAGCCAGAACCTCGAGGGCGTGCTGGACGCGCTGGCCAACGCCGCGCGCGACGGCCTGCTGCGCGCCGACCACCTGATCCACGCGCGCTGCGAGCTGCCGGCGCCGAACACCGTGGCGCTGTTCGCCCCGTTCGAGGAGCACCCGCTGCTGGGGCTGGTTTCGCTGATGGACCACACCCCCGGCCAGCGCCAGTGGACCAACATGGCCGCGGCGCGCACCTACTACACCGGCAAGAAGGGCTGGACCGACGCGCGCTTCGACCAGGCGGTTGCCGAGGCGCCGGAACTGCAGGCCCGGTACGCGCAGCCCAACCGGCGCTACTTCGTGGCGTTCGCGCGCCGGCGCGGCGTGCCGCTGGCCACGCACGACGACACCGTCGCCGAGCACGTGGAGGAAGCCGGGCGCGACGGCGCGGCGTTCTCCGAGTTCCCCACCACGCCGCTGGCCGCCGCCGAGGCGCGCCGCCGCGGCATCGCCACCATCATGGGCGCGCCCAACGTGGTGCGCGGGGGCTCCCATTCGGGCAACGTCGCGGCGATCGACCTCGCGCGCGCGCGCACGCTGGACGTGCTGTCCTCGGACTACGTGCCGGCGAGCCTGCTGACGGCGGCCATGATCCTCGAACGCGATGCCGGCTGGACGCTGCCCGAGGCGGTCGCCACCGTGACGCGCAACCCGGCGCGTTCGGCCGGGCTCGCCGACCGGGGCGAGATCGCCCCGGGACTGCGCGCGGACCTGCTGCGCGTGCGCCGCGTCAACGGCCACCCGGTGGTGCTGTCGGTCTGGCGCGGGGGCGTGCGGGTCTGCTAGCGGGCGGTGCCGCGGTGCCGGGCCGGCACCGCCGGGTCACCCGACCGCGTCAGGCGATGGCGGTGCCCGGGGCGATCGCGACGCTGCGCGCGATGTCCAGGAAGTGCGCGATCGGCGGCGTCACGCAGGACTTCGACTTGGCGAGGTCGTCCCAGCGGCGCAGGTTCACCGCGTCCGGCGCATGCGGCCGGGTGATGAAGTCCTCGGCCAGTTCCGCGTCGTAGATGCCTCCCTGCAGCACCAGGGTGTGCTTGCTGGTGGCCGACAGGCCGCTCCAGTAGGCCGGCTCCGCGTGGCACAGGTAGCGCTTGGCGTTGACGTGCAGGCGGATCGGCTCCAGCACGGCGTCCGGGAACAGGTGGCGCAGGTAGGGCAGGGCGCGCGTCTCGTGCTCGTCGTCGCTGTCATGGCCGAACTCGCCTTCCTCGTAGACCAGGTGGCCCAGGTCGTGCAGCAGCGCGGCGGTGATGAGCGCGGCGCCGGCGCCGGCGCGCTCGGCGTGCATCGCGCACTGCAGCGCGTGCTCCAGCTGGCTGACGCTGTCGGGCCTGCCGGACTCGTAGCGCCCGGCGCCGTGGGTCTCGAACAGGCGGCCGATTTCCTCCATGGATGCCTTGAGCATGCCCTGCCTTTCAGTGGATCACGGGGCTGTCGCCGCCGCGTATCAGTCGGGTGCGCAGCCACTTGGACAGCGCGTCGATCACGTACACCGTGGCCAGGATCATCAGCATGATGAAGCAGGCCTCCTCCCAGTGCATGGTGCGGATGCGGTCGGACAGGAAGAAGCCGATGCCGCCCGCGCCGACGATGCCCAGGATGGTCGCCGAGCGCGTGTTGGACTCGAAGATGTACAGCGTGTTGGAGATCATCACCGGCAGGATCTGCGGGATGATGCCGAAGCGCATCGCCTGCAAGGGGCCGCCGCCGCAGGCGCGCACGCCGTCGACCGGCTTGCGGTCGGCGTTCTCGATCGCCTCGGAGTACAGCTTGGCGAGCGTGCCGATGTCGGAGATCGCGATGGCGAGCACGCCGGCCAGCGGTCCCAGGCCGACGGCGCGCACGAACACCAGCGCCCAGATCAGCTGGTCCACGCCGCGCAGCGAATCGCTCACCCTTCGGAAGCCGAAGCGCAGCCACGAGACCGGCAGCACGTTGCGCGCGCACAGCATGGCCAGCGGCACCGCCAGCACCGACGCGAGCAGCGTGCCGAGGAAGGCCATGGCCACGGTCTGCGCCATCGCGTGCGCGTAGTCCCAGAAGGCGTCCTTGGCGGTTGGCGGGAACATGAGCACGACCACGTGCAGCAGCTTGCCCAGTCCCTTGAACGCGGCGACGAAGTCGATGTCCAGCGCCCACACCGCGTAGGCGGTGAACAGCGCGAAGCCGCCCGGCCATGCCCATGCCTGCAGGCGTTCGGGCAGGGTGCGGTGGAAGGCGCGCGGGTGGGCGCGGCGCGCCGAGGCGATGTCCTCGGGGCTGACGTGCGCGAGCTGGACGTGCATCTAGCGGGACTCCTGGCCGATGAGGTGGTGGCGCATGCGCTCGCAGGCCATGTCGATCAGCACCACCGTGCCCACCAGCAGCAGGACGATCGCGCTGATGTCCTCGTAGTAGAGCATCCGGATCGCGGTGTAGAACTCCTGGCCGATGCCGCCCGCGCCGACGAAGCCCACCACGGCGGCGGTGCGCACGTTCAGCTCGAAGCGCCACAGCGTGAAGCTGGCGAAGTTCGGCAGCACCTGGGGCAGCACGGCGTAGCGGATGGTCTGCACCCAGTCGGCGCCGGCCGCCCGCAGTCCGTCGACCGGGCGCGGGTCGATGTTCTCGACCGCCTCGGCGAACAGCTTGCCGTTGGCGCCCATCGCATGGATCGCGATGGCCAGCACCCCGGCGAGCGGGCCCAGGCCGAACGCGAACACGAAGATCAGCGCGTAGACCAGGTCCGGAATGGTGCGGAACACCTCGAACAGGCGCTTGGCCAGGACCTGGCTGGTGCGGCCCCGCATCATGTTCTGCGAGGCGTGGAAGCAGAGCAGGAACGCGCCCGCCGTGCCCAGCAGGGTGGCGGTGTAGGCGATGAGGATGGTCTCCCAGAGCATGTTCAGCCACTTGGGCAGGCCGTACATCCACTCGGCCAAGTCGTCGCCCAGCGTGGCCCACGCCAGAGTGGGCAGGGTCTTCTGGATGTACTCGGTGATGCGCGGCATGCCCTGGGCGAGCTTGACCAGGTCGAACTCGCTCACCCAGGCCGACAGCAGGACGAGCACCCCGACCACGCCGCAGGACACCACCGTGCGGGTGCGGCGGGCGGCGGCGAGTTCGCGGTAGCGGCGCTCGAACGTCTCGAGCGCCGCGCTGGCGGGGATCGGCCGGGATGGCGCGGCCGGGGCCGCCGCGGCGAGCTTCATCGGTGGCTGCCGCTCAGCGCTTGCGCGTGCGGCGGACTTCCAGCGCGGCGTCCAGCACCGGCTTGTACATGTCGTGGTTCACCGGCACGAAGCCGGAGGTCTTGCCGCGGGCCGCGGCCTCGGCCACCTTCGGATTGGTCTTGTACAGGTCGGTCCAGAAGGCGAGCAGGTCGCGGCGCATGTCGGCCGGAATGTCCTTGCGCACCATCACCAGCGGGTTGGGGATGAGCGGGGATTCCCAGACCACGCGGAACTGGTCCATCTTGAGCACGCCGCGGTCCACCATCGCGCGAATCTGCCCGGCGTTGTGGCCCTTGGACGACCAGGTGAACGCCGACTCGAACTGGCCGTTGATCACGCCCAGCACGCTCTGCTCGTGCCCGCCGGAGAACAGCGTCTTGCCGAAGAACTTGTCCGGCTCGATGCCGGCCCCGCGCAGGCTCACCAGCGGGATCAGGTAGCCGGAGGTGGAGTTGGGGTCGGCCCAGGCCAGCGTGCGGCCCTTTAGGTCATCCATGCTCTTGTACGGGCTGTCCGCCTTCACGATCAGGATCGAGTGGTAGCCGAGCGCGCCGTCGAGTTCCTTGTTCGCGACCAGCGGCTCGACGCCGCCGTTGGAGTCGATCCACGCGGACGCGTAGGCGCTCGCGCCCACCTGGGCCATGTGGATCTGGCCGGCGGTGAGGGCCTGCACCGTGCCGGCGTAGTCGGAGGCGGTGTAGATGCGCATGTCCACGCCGGTGCGCTCCTTGAACGCCGCGGCGACGTCCTTGTAGCGGGCCTCGGTGGCGGCCTGGTTCTCGGCGCTCACCGAGCTGAAACCGACCACCTTGATCCGCTGTTTCCAGTCCTGGGCGTGGGCCGTCGTCGTGGCGAGCAGGGCGGTGCAGGCGAGCAGGGTGCGTGCGATGTGGCGCATAGGGAGGTTCTCCATGGGGTCTGGTTGTTCGTGTCCGGGTGCGTGTTCAGGCCGCCACCGCGACCGGCGTGGCCGGGAGCGCCGCGGTGGAGGTGACGGATTCGTCGAAGTGGCCGGCATCGTCGTCCACGCCGTAGATGCGGCGCACGACGTCGGGCGTGAGCGCCTCGGGCAGGCCGTCGAACAGCACCTCGCCGTGCGCGATGCCGACGATGCGGTCGCAGTACTGCCGGGCGGTGTCCAGCGTGTGCAGGTTGCAGATGACGGTGATGCCGTCCTCGCGGTTGATGCGGCGCAGCGCGTCCATCACCAGCACCGCGCTGCGCGGGTCGAGCGAGGCGATCGGCTCGTCGGCCAGCAGGATCTCAGGCTCCTGCATCAGCGCGCGGGCGATCGCCACGCGCTGCTGCTGGCCGCCGGACAGGGTCTCGGCGCGCTGGAAGGCGAGCTGCGCGCAATCCAGGCGCTCCAGCGCGAGGATCGCCATCGCGCGCTCGGCGTCGGAGAAGCGCTTGAACAGGGACGGCAGGGTCGGGTGGCTGGCGAGCCGCCCGAGGAGCACGTTGGTGAGCACGTCCAGGCGCGGCACCAGGTTGAACTGCTGGAACACCATGGCGCAGCGCGCGCGCCAGCGCCGCAGTTCGCGGCCGCGGAGCCGGGCCACGTCGATGTCGCCGCGCATCACCCGCCCCGAGGACGGGTCGGCGAGCCGGTTGATCAGGCGCAGCAGCGTGGACTTGCCGGCGCCGGAGCGCCCGATCACGCCCACCATCTGGCCGTCCGGAATGCTGAGGGAGACGCTGCGAAGCGCGTGGTTCTGGCCGAACTTCTTTTCCAGCGACTCGATATGGAGCATGTGACCTGCCCTGACTTGGGGATGGGGCAGGCTAGTGGTCGCCTGTTACAGCGGCGAGACTGATTTGTGGCAGAAAAATGACGAGCGCGCGGCGTGCCCGGTCCGGGGCGCGGCTGGCGGGGCATCGCCTTGATTTACTTGATTTTCCGGCGTGGTGACCGCATGCTGATGGTCCCGCCACGCAGGAGCTGAATTGGATCCCACCCTGGTCTGGACCATCGCCGGCTTCGTGCTGGTGATCACCGAACTGGTTAGCGGCACCTTTTACCTGCTGGTGCTGGGCGTCGGTGCCTTCGCCGGGGCCGGCCTGTCGTTCGCCGGTGCGCCGATGTGGGCGCAGGCCGTGGGCGCGGGGGTGGTGGCGGTCGCCGGCGCCTACTGGGTGCACGCCCTGCGCGCCAACCGCGCCGGCGTGCAGATGGCCTCG
>CAIVVS010000088.1 GCA_903909415.1 uncultured Pseudomonadota bacterium
CACGCCGACGCGCTTGGCCTCGCGCAGCACGCCGAGCTTGGTGACGGTGATGCGCACGCTGGCGGCGTGGAACTCGGCGAGGATCATCTTCGACAGGTGCTCGGCCAGCGTTTCCACCAGCCCGAAGCGCTCCGCCTCCAGTATGGCGCGGATGCGCCCGGTGACTACCGCGTAGTCGATGGTGTCGCGGACCTTGCCGGTGGCAAACACCGTGGGCGCGGGCAGCCCCATCTCGATGTCGAGCTCAATGGTCTGCGGCGCGAGCTTCTCGTGCTTGTACAGGCCGATCCATGCGGGCAGCCGCAGTTCGCGGATGAAGACGATGTCCATGCTCGGTGTCCTGGCGCCGGCGGCGCGGTGTGGGAAAGGCGGTCGGTTCCGGAAGCAGGGCCGGGCGCGGTTCGCTGCAGGTTTCGCCGCATGTTTCGTCCAGGCTGCGCGCTCGGCTACACTGCGGGACAATTCTAAGCCACAAGCACGGCGCCGCATGGCGCCCTGCATCATGGGGAAGGGAAAAGATGCGCATCGGCGGCATGGCGTACCGGGACGCGGCCAGGTTGGCCGCCGCATGGTGATTCGCGCATGGTGACCCTGGCCCTCGTGGTGGGCGCCTACCTGATCGGCTCGCTGTCCTTCGCCGTGATCGTGAGCCGCGCCTTCGGCCTGCCCGACCCCCACTCCTATGGATCGGGCAACCCCGGGGCGACCAACGTGCTGCGCACCGGCAGGAAGGCCGCGGCGCTGCTCACGCTGGCCGGCGACGCGGGCAAGGGCGCGGTCGCGGTGCTGCTGGCGCGCCACCTCGGCCCGCAATGGGGTGCCGGTCCCGATGACGTCGCGCTGGTGGCGATGGCGGTATTCGCCGGCCACCTGTGGCCGGTGTTCTTCGGTTTCCGCGGCGGCAAGGGCGTGGCGACCGCGGCCGGCATCTTCCTCGCGGTGAACGGGGTGCTGGGCCTGGGCGTGATGGCGACCTGGCTGATCATGATGGGGTTCTTCCGCATCTCGTCGCTGGCGGCCATCGTCGCCGCGCTGTTCGCGCCGCTGTGGTGCGTGTGGCTGTTCGGCACCCATGCCATGGCGGTCGCGGTGATGGCGATCGCGGTGCTGGTGGTATTGCGCCATCGGGACAACATCCGCCGGCTGCTGCGTGGCGAAGAAAGCCGCGTCGGCGGCGGCAAGCGCCAGGCCGGCTAGGCAACCCGCACGGTACGGTCCACGCAGTCAGGTCATTCCGGACGCCGCAACGCGGCGGGCCGGAATCCAGTGGCGTTGCGGTGATGAAAGACGCTGGATTCCCGCTTTCGCGGGAATGACAGGCTTCCACCGTTACGGCGCTGGCGGGGATGGCGCGGCCTGGCGCCAGGTCAAGGCTCAGGCAATCGCGCCCGGCGGCTTCAGCGATCCCAGGTCCCAGCGCGGGCGCACCGTGAAGCCGTCGGCGGGCCGCTCGCCGGCCGCCGACGAAGCGTGCAGCCGCAAGGCCCCGGCGAGCGCGATCATCGCGCCGTTGTCGGTGCAGTATTCCAGCTCGGGATAGTGCAGTCGGAAGCGGCGCCGCGCGGCGGCCTCGCGCAGCCGCTCGCGCAGCCGCTGGTTGGCGCCCACCCCGCCTGCGATCACCAGCCGCGTGATGCCGGACTCGCGCACCGCGGACACCGACTTGGCAGCCAGCACGTCCACCACGGCTTCCTGGAAGCCGGCGGCGATGTCGGCGCGCGTGGCCTCATCCGCCTGCGGGTGCTCGCGCACCAGCAGGGACACGGCGGTCTTCAGGCCGCTGAAGCTGAAATCCAGGTCGCCCGAGTCCATCATCGGGCGCGGCAGGCGGAAGCGATCGCGCCGCCCCGACTGCGCCAGCCGCGCGAGCGCCGGGCCGCCGGGATAGGGCAGGCCCAGCAGCTTGGCGGTCTTGTCGAAGGCCTCGCCAGCGGCATCGTCCGCGGTCTCGCCCATGAGGGTGTAGTCGCCGATGCCGTCCACGCGCATCAACTGGGTGTGGCCGCCCGAGACCAGCAGTGCCACATAGGGAAACACCGGCGCGTCGGCCGACAGCAGCGGCGAGAGCAGGTGGCCTTCGAGGTGGTGGATGCCGATCGCGGGTATGCCCAGGCTCGCCGCCATGGCGCGGCCCAGCGCCGCGCCGACCAGCAGTGCGCCGGCCAGGCCCGGCCCCTCGGTGTAGGCGATGCCATCCAGCGCCGCGGGCGCGAGCGCCGCGCGCTGCATCACCTCCTGCACCAGCGGCAGCAGCCTGCGGATGTGGTCGCGCGAGGCGAGTTCGGGCACCACGCCGCCGTACTCGTCATGCAGTTCCACCTGCGAATGCAGCGCCTGCGCGAGCAGCCCGCGCTCGCTGTCGTAGACGGCGACGCCGGTTTCGTCGCAGGAGGTTTCTATGCCGAGGATGATCACGATGGGGTGCGGTCCAGCAGTTCAAGGGCAGACGACCGGCGCAAGCATAAGGCGGATTCCCCGGGTCCATGGACGGGGGTGCGCTCGGGCGCAGTCGGTACGCGGGCGATCGACGCCGCGTGGCGATGCGCCCGGTTCGGACTGTTCGCAGCGAGCGCTGTCAGCATCGCGTAAGTCAATCGTCAGTTTGCCGTTCAAACCCGAAACCTATACTCGGGCCCCCGTCAGCCATCCCGAGTGGGCGTCCCGAGTGGATTTCCTGAGTGCGCAGCCCGACCATGTGTGAGCACCGCGCCTGCCGCATCGCCATCGCCGCCACCATCACCATTGCCGTGGCGGTGTTCGCCGTGCCCGGCCTCGCGCAGGTGCCTGCCTCGGCGGCGGCGGCCGTGGCGGCGCTCGCGGTTTCGTTCCCCGAGGAGGGCTTGAGCCTGGCCGAGGCCGAACGCATGCTCCAGTTGCGCAACCGGGACCTGCAGTCCGCGCGCCGGGCGGTCGAGGCGGCCCAGGCCAACACCCTCTCGGCCGGGGCGCGCCCCAACCCGACCCTGTCCCTCGGCCTGTCGTCCATCAACCCGCAGGCGGGCATCGGCTCGGGTGGCTGGCGCGACAAGACCATCGATACCTCGGTGCGCCTGGACCAGGTGTTCGAGCGCGGCAACAAGCTGGACCTGCGGCTGGCCACCGCGCGCAGCGTCGAGCAGGCCGCCGGCGAGGATTTCCAGGACACGTTCCGCCAGCAACGCCTTGCGCTGCGCCTGGCCTACTACGACCTGCGCCTCGGGCAGGAGCGCGTCGCGGTGCTGCGCGACAACGCACAACTGTACGAGCGCACCCTGGCGGCGGCGGACCTGCGCCTCAGGGCCGGCGACATCGCCGCGGCGGACGTGTCGCGCATCCGGGTGGACGCGCTGCGCGCGGCCAATGACGCGCGCGGCGCGCAGGCCGACCTGCAGCGCGCGCAATCCACGCTGGCGTACCTGATCGGCGCCGAACGCGACGCAGCCGCGCTGCGCGCGTCCGACCCCTGGCCGTCGCCCGGGCCGGGCACCGGGGTGGTGACCGACGAACTGGTCGAGCGCCGTCCCGACGTGCGCGCGGCGCGCAGCCGCCTGGATGCCGCGCAGTCGGCGCGCGAACTGTCGCGCTCGCTGCGCACCCGCGACGTGTCGCTGGGGGTGCAGTACGACCGCTATCCGGTGCACCCGACCAACGGCCTGGGCAGCGGCACCAGCTACGGCGTGTTCATGAGCGTGCCGCTGTTCACCCGTTACCACTTCGAGGGCGAGATCGCCCGCGCCGAGGCGGACGTGGGGGCGGCGGAAGACGGCGTGGAGCGCGCGCGCGCCATCGCCCGCGCCGAACTGGGCCGCGCCAGCGGCGACCTGCAGGCCGCGCGCGATCGCCTGCAGCGCTTCGAGGGATCCCTGCTCGCCGAGGCAGGCCGGTCGGCCGAGGCGGCCGAGTTCGCCTACCGCAACGGGGCGCTGGGCGTGATGGACCTGCTGGATGCGCGGCGCACGTTGCGCGCCATCCAGGTGGAAGCCGCCGTGGCCCGCGCCGACCTTGCGCGGGCGCTTGCATCGTGGGAAGCGGGCCTCGGCCTGCAGTCAGGGGAGGTGAAGTGAGCTCAACGGCAATCATGGCCATCGCTATGGCATCGCGCGGCCGCGTCCTGCGGCTGGGCGCCGCGATGGCGGCCGTGCTCGCGCTGGCGGGATGCGGCGAGAAGCCGGCACCGGTCGCCCCGCCCGCACCGAGGTTCGAGAACGGCGAGGTGGTGTTCCCGGAGGGCAGCAGGCAGCTCGCCGCCTTCACCATGGAACAGGCGATCCCGGGCGGCACGCAGGTGGTGGAGCTGACCGGCCGTATCGTCTGGGACGAGGACCGCACGGTGCGCGTGTACCCGCCCATGGGCGGCAGGGTGCAGCGCATCCTCGCCCGCGCCGGCGACCCGGTGAAGCCGGGACAGGTGCTGGCCGTCCTGGCTTCGCCGGATTTCGGGCAGGCGCAGGCCGAGGCGCGGCGCGCGCAGGCCGACCTGGGGCTGGCCGAGAAGAACCTCGCGCGGCTGCGCGAGCTGCACGCCGCCGGCGTGGTCGCCCGCAAGGACCTCCATGCCGCGGAGGCCGACCAGGCGCGCGCCGAGAGCGAGTCCGCGCGCGCCCTTGGGCGGGCGAGGCTCTACGGTTCCGCGGAATCGGTCGACCAGTCCCTGGCGCTGCGCTCGCCGGTGGGCGGCGTGCTGGTGGAGCGCAACATCAACCCGGGCCAGGAGCTGCGCACCGACGCCCAGTCCGGCCCGGCGATGTTCGTGGTCACCGACCCGGCGCGCCTGTGGGTGATGCTGGATGCGAACGAGCGCGACCTGCCCTTGCTGCAGGCCGGCCAGAAGGTGAAGCTCACCGCGGGCGCCTGGCCGGGGGAGTCCTTCGCCGCCACGGTGCAGACCGTGTCGGACGCCATCGACCCGGCCACGCGCACGGTCAAGGTGCGCGGCGTGGTCGACAACGCGCAGCGCAAGCTCAAGGGCGAGATGTACGTGCGCGCCGAGATCGACGGGCGCGGGGCGCCGGGCCTGCAGGTGCCGTCCAAGTCGGTATTCCTGTTCAACGACCGCTACTACGCCTTCGTGCAGTCCGGCACAGGGCGATTCCGCATGGTCGAGGTGAAGGTCGGCGCCGAGCACGGCGGCAAGATCGACGTGATGTCCGGCCTGGACGCCGGGCAGATGGTGGTGGTCGAGGGCAGCCTGTTCCTGCTGCGCATCCAGCGCCAGCTGCAGACCGGCGCGCCGGTTTGACCCCGCCCAACGCGCAGCCGGCCGCACGCGCATGATCCGCCGCGTCGTCTCCTTCGCCCTGCACCAGCGCCTGTTCGTGGCGCTGGGCATGCTCCTGTTCATCGGCGGCGGCATCGCCGCGTTCAACTCCCTGCCGATCGAGGCCTTCCCGGACGTCACCGACACGCAGGTGAACGTGATCACGCTCTACCCGGGGCGCGCCGCGGAGGAAGTCGAGAAGCAGGTCACCATCCCGCTGGAAGTGGTGCTGTCGGGCCTGCCGAACTCGGTGCGCATGTTCTCGCACACCCAGTTCGGGCTGTCGTTCATGATGGTCACGTTCGACGACAAGGCCAACGCCTATTTCGCGCGCCAGCAGGTGATCGAGCGGCTGCGGGAGGTGGACCTGCCGCCCGGCGTGAGCCCGGAACTCGCGCCCATGTCCACGCCGATCGGCGAGGTGTACCGGTACCGGCTGCGCTCGGACGTGCTCGACGAGCGCGAGCTGCGCACGCTGCAGGACTGGGTGGTGATGCGCCAGCTGCGCCTGATCCCGGGCGTGGCGGACATCGTCACGCTGGGCGGCCTGATCAAGCAGTACGAGGTGAACCCGGACCTGTCGCGCCTGCGCGACTACAAGGTCAGCCTGAACCAGCTGTCCGAGGCGCTGTCGCGCGGCAATGCCAACGCCGGCGGCAGCTACCTCGCGCAGGGCCGCCAGCAGTACCTGATACGCGGCATCGGCCTGCTGCAATCCCCCGAGGACATCGGCAACATCGTCATCGCCGAGCGCAACGGCGTGCCGGTGCTGGTCAGGAACGTGGCCGAGGTGTCGATCGGCGCGGTGCCGCGCCAGGGCGTCGCCGGGCAGGACGACGACGACGACATCGTCACCGGCGTGGTGCTGATGCGAAAGGGCGAGAACCCGTCCGAGGTGCTGGCCCGGGTCAAGGAGAAGGTCGCCTTCCTGAACGCGTCGGTGCTGCCGGCGGGCGTGCAGATCGTGCCCTTCTACGACCGCACCTGGCTGATCGACAAGACGCTGCGCACGGTGTTCACCAACCTCACCGAGGGCGCGATGCTGGTGGCCCTGGTGCTGCTGCTGTTCCTGGGCAACCTGCGCGCGGCGCTGATCGTCGCGCTGGTGATCCCGCTGTCGCTGCTGGCGACCTTTCTCGGCCTGACCTTCGTCGGCATCCCGGCCAACCTGCTGTCGCTGGGCGCGATGGACTTCGGCATCATCGTCGACGGCGCGGTGATCGTGGTCGAGAACGTGTTCCGCAAGCTGTCGGAAGAAGCCGACGAGCGCACCTCGCGGCTGCAGAAGGTGCTGGAGGCGACGGTCGAGGTGGGCCGCCCGACGCTGTTCTCGATGCTGATCATCATCGCCGCGCACATCCCGATCTTCACGCTGCAGCGCCACGAGGGGAAGATCTTCGCGCCCATGGCCTGGTCGGTGACCTCGGCGCTGGTCGGCTCGCTGATCCTGTCCCTCACCCTGGTGCCGCTGCTGTGCTACCTCGCGCTGCCCAGGAACCTGCCGCACGAGGACAACTGGCTGGTGAACGCCTGCAAGCGCGCCTACGAGCCGATGCTGCGCTGGGCGCTGCGGCGCAAGCCCGTGGTGATCCTGGCCGCGGTGGTCGCGCTGGCGGCGAGCTTCGCCGCGGTCCCTAAGCTCGGCACGGAGTTCCTGCCCGAGCTGAACGAGGGCTCGATCTGGATCAACGTGCCGCTGCCGGCCTCGGTCTCGGTGGACGAGGCCCAGGACGAGATGACCAAGTACCGCAAGGCCTTGCGCACCGTGCCCGAGGTCGCCTCGGTGCTCAGCAAGGCGGGGCGTCCCGAGGACGGCACCGACCCCAAGCTGATCAACAGCGCCGAGATCCTGGTCGAGCTGCGCCCCGAGGCCGAGTGGCGCAAGGGCTACGACAAGCCGGCGCTGCTGGACGAGATGGAGCGCTCGCTCACGCAGTTCCCGGGCGTGGCGCCCTCGTTCTCGCAGCCGATACGCGACAACGTGCTGGAATCGATCTCGCAGATCGACGGCCAGATCGTGATCAAGGTGTTCGGCGAGGACCTGGACATCCTGCTGGACGACGCGCGCGAGGTGCTCAACGCGATCAAGGACGTGGCCGGCGTGCGCCGCGCCTTCATCGACCGGCTGGGCAACCTGCCGCAGCTGCTGATCAAGGTGGACCGGCAGGCGGCCGCGCGCTACGGCATCAACGTGGGCGACGTGCAGGACGTGATCGAGACCGCGCTGGGCGGGCGGGCGGTGACGCAGCTGTGGGAGGGCGAGCGCAAGTTCGCCGTCGCGGTGCGCCTGAAGGAGCCGCAGCGCGCCATCGAGAGCATGAAGCGCATCACCGTCAGCACCGCCTCGGGCCTGTACGTGCCGCTGGAGCAGGTCGCCGAGTTCCGCACCATCAGCGGCGCGCAGAACATCGCGCGCGAGAACGGCACGCGGGTGTTCTCGGTCGGCGTGTTCATCCGCGACCGCGACATGGGCAGCGTGGTGGCCGACATGAAGAAGGAAGTCGCCGCCAAGGTGAAGCTCACGCCGGGCTACAGCATCAGCTGGTCGGGCGAGTTCGAGAACCAGGAACGCGCCATGGCGCGCCTGTCGGTGATCGTGCCGATCTCCATCCTGCTGATCTTCGTGCTGCTGTTCGACGCCTTCAAGTCGTTCAAGAGCGCGGCGCTGATCCTGCTGAACATCCCGTTCGCGCTGATCGGGGGCATCTTCGCGCTGCTGGTGACCGGCATCCCGCTGTCGGTGTCGGCGGCGATCGGCTTCATCGCGCTGTTCGGGCAGGCGGTGCTCAACGGCGTGGTGATGGTGTCCTACTTCAACCAGCTGCGTAACGCCGGGGCCACGCCCGAGGAGGCGGTGATCAACGGCTCGCTGGTGCGCCTGCGCACCGTGCTGATGACCGGCCTGCTGGCGATGTTCGGCCTGCTGCCCATGGCCCTGTCCACCGGCATCGGTTCGGAGACGCAGAAGCCGCTGGCGGTGGTGGTGATCGGCGGGCTGATCTCGGCCACGCTGCTCACGCTGATCGTGCTGCCCACGCTGTGGGTGGTGTTCCAGCATGTGCGCGGCCCCCGTCTGCGGCGCCACGCCAGGGAAGCCTGATCCGGGTCGGTGCGGTCCGGAAACGGGCTAGAAACCATTCAAATGGCTGTTTTAATTAAGTGATTTGCAATACTCCTTTTGGCGTGCGCGGCGCGGTCCGGCTGGGGCACTCCGACTTGTCCAATTGACTTGTTTTGCCAACTTGTCATATGTTCATGACAAGTTGGCCGGGGACACGCTTCCGGCCGCATCCACCAGGAGGAGCAGCCTTGCCGGATCCCAAGCGCGCGTCGCCGACGCTGCGCGCCTTCCTGGACGGCGTGCCCGGTGCCGTCCTGCGGGTGCCGACCATGTCGGTGCTGCACGACATCACCGCGCTGCAGTACGCGCTGGAGGCGCAGGGCCGCCATCCGATCGTCGTGGTCGAGCGCCCGCGCCTGCCCGACGGAAGCGAGTCGTCCATCCCGGTGGTGTGCAACCTCACCGCCAGCCGCGTGCTGGCCGCGCGCGCCTTGGGACTGGACGACCACCGCCAGAGCGCGCGCCACTTCGCCGGCCGCGTCGGCTCGCCGATCGCGCCGGTCATCGTTGCGCGCGGGGAGGCGCCGGTGCAGCAGGTGGTGGAGCAGGGCGAGGCCGCCAGCCTGGAGCGGCTGCCGGCGCTCAAGCAGCACGTGCTGGACCCGGGCCGCTACCTGACCGCGGCGCACGCGACCACGCGCGATCCCGACACGGGCGAGGACAACACCGCCATCCAGCGCTGCTGGATCAAGGGACCGCGGCGCATGAGCTACTACCCGTACCCGACCACTCACAATGCCCGCAACATGCGGAAGTACTGGGCCAAGGGACAGCCCTGCCCGGTCGCGTTCTGGATCGGCCACCATCCGGCGGTGTCCATGGGCGCGCAGGCCAAGCTCAAGTACCCGGAGAGCCACTGGGGCGCGGCCGGTTCCATGTCCGGCGCCCCGGTGCGCCTGGTGCCCAGCATCACGCATGGCGATGCGGTGATGGTGCCGGCCGACGCGGAGATCGTGATCGAGGGCTTCGTGCCCGCCGGCGTGCTCGAGGCCGACGGCCCCTTCGGCGAGTTCGCCGGCTACATGGGCGCGCAGACCCTCGCGCCGGTATGCGAGGTGACCGCGATCACCCGGCGCAGCGACGCGGTCTACCACGACTACGCGTCGGGCCTGCGCGACATGCTGGTGCCGGACAACATGCTGATCGAGGGCAAGCTGTTCGACATGATCCGCGCGGTGACCCCGGCCGTCAGCAACGTGCACGTGCCGGTGTCCGGCAGGCGCTTCCACGCGTACATCCAGGTCCGCGACCCGCAGCCGGGAGAGGCGCGCGATGCACTCGCCGCCGCGCTCGCCTACCGGCGCATCAAGACCGCCTTCGTGGTCGATGAGGACGTGGACATCTTCTCCGACAGCGACATGATGTGGGCCCTGGCCACGCGCGTGCAGTGGCACCGCGACAGCTTCGTGCTGCCGGGCCTGTCGGGTTCCGCGCTGGACCCGTCCTGGGCGGCGGGCGCGAAGACCACCTCCAAGATGGGCATCGACGCGACCCTGCCGCCGTCGCCGGCGGGCGATGCGCCCAAGCCGGTCGCGCCGCGCGCGCGGGTGCCTGCCGATGCGATGGAACGCGCGGCAGCGCTGCTCGCCGGGCAATCCGGCGCCGGCTGGCCCACCGACTGAACCGGAGGCGGCATGGACCACACGATGGAAAAGCACGGCAACACCGCCTGGGCCCAGTGCCCGGCCTGCAAGGGCTGGCTGCCAGTCAGCGGCGCGCTGCTGGCGCGGCCGGACGTGCGCATGCACTGCCCGCATTGCCACCATGAGTTCACCCAGCCCGAGGCCGCGCGCGTGGCGCGGCCCTGAACGCGCACCACGGGCACGAATCCGTTTCATCCCACATCCGACCCGCATTCGACACACAGAGGAGCCGCAAATGGAAAAGATGCTGTCCCGCAAGGAATTCTTCGCCGCACTGACCCGCGCCCGCAACCAGAACCACTCGGGCGTGCACCCGTTCTCCAAGGCCTGGGCCAACGGCGAGCTGACGCGCGAGCAGCTCGGCTTCTGGGCGGTCCAGCACTACTACTACATCGAGCTGATCCCGCAGCAGTTCGGCCATTTCTTCTGCCGCCTGCCGCACCTGGACGCACGCCAGCACATGCTGGAGAACCTGCTGGGCGAGGAAGTCCCCGGCAAGCCCGGCAAGCGCCACCCCGACCTGATGGTGAAGTTCGCCCGCGCCTGCGGCGTGTCGCCGCAGAAGTGCATGAACGCCGACGTGCGCGGCGAGATCCTGCCGACCACGCGCGCGATGCGCAGCTGGGTGTACGAGCTGGTCGCATTCCGCGAGCTGGCCGAGGCCGCCGCCGGCATCATGGTGGCGCTGGAAGGCCAGACGCCGACGCTGTTCCCCAAGTACGTCGCCGCGTGCAAGAAGCTGGGCTTCACCAAGGACGACCTCGAGTTCTTCCAGGTGCACATCGACAACGACCCGCTGCACGAGGGCGAGGGCCTGGAGATCACCGCGCGTTACGCGACTACGCCGGAGCTGCAGAAGATGGCCATCGCCGCGGTCGCGGCCTCGGCCAACCAGCGGCTGGCGATGCTCGACGGCATCTGGGCCGCGCTGCAGTCCGGCCAGTGGAAGATGAAGAAGGCGGCCTGATGCGCGGCGCGCGCAGCCCGGTCGGCCAAGCGGCGGACCGGGCATGAAGCCGGCGCTGTTCGACGGCCGCGGCAAGGTGGTGCTGGTCACCGGCGCGGCCGGCGGCATCGGCCGCGAGACCGTGCGGCTGGCACGGGCGTCGGGTGCGAAGGTCGCGGCCTTCGACCTGGCGCGCCGCGGCCTGCCGCGCGAGGCGCGCGATGTGCTGGCGATGACCGGCGACGCGGCCGCCGAGGCGGACGTGCGCGCGCTGGTGCGCGAGACGGTGAAGCGCTTCGGCCGCATCGACGCGGTGGTCAGCGCGGTCGGCGTGGTCGGCGCGGGCCGGCTGGATGCGATGCCGCTGGACGAATGGCATCGCCTGCTCGACATCAACCTGACCTCGGCCTTCCTGCTCTGCCGCGAGACCTGGCGGCCGTTGAAGCGCGCGCGCGGCGCCGTGGTCCTGTTCTCGTCGACGAACGGGCGCAACGGCGGCAGCCACCTGTCGGGCGCGGCCTACGCGGTGGCCAAGGCCGGCATCGTCAACCTCACGCGCTACCTCGCGCGCGAATGGGCGCCCGACGGCGTGCGGGTGAACTGCATCGCGCCCGGTCCGGTGGATACGCCGATGGTGGGCCGGCTGACGCGCGAGCAGCATGCGGCGCTGAAGAAGGCCATCCCTCTGGGTCGCTACGCGACCGCGGCGGAAGTCGCCGCCACCGTCGCGTTCCTGTGCTCGCCCCATGCCGCGAGCATGACCGGCACCTGCATCAACGTCAGCGGCGGGATGGTGCTGGACTGAGTCCGGCCCCTGGGACGCGGACGCCGGACGTGGACACCATGCGGATCGCGCGATGACACTGGGCGGCATCGACAAGCAGGCGGTGGTGCCGCTGTACCACCAGGTCTACCGTCGCCTGCGCGACAACATCCTCGCCGGGGCCTGGCGCCCGGGCGAGCTGCTGCCCTCGGAGCGCGAGATCTGCGACATGTTCGGCGTGTCGCGCATCACCGCGCAGAAGGCGGTCGAGCAGCTGGTGGGCGAGCGCCTCGTGCGGCGCCAGCAGGGCCGCGGCTCCTTCGTTGCCGAGCGCATCAACGTGCCGCCGATGCCGGGCAACCTGCAGGCGCTGCTGGACAACGTGGTGGCCATCGGCGCGGCCACGCGCGGGCGGCTGATCGAGCTCGCGGCCGAGCGCCCGCCGGAGGACGTGCGCGAGGCGATGCGGCTGGGCCCGCGCGAGCTGGCGCAGCGCTCCTGGCACGTGCGCTACCGCGGCGACACGCCGCTGGGCCTGTTCACCACCTGGGTGCCGATGGACGTCGCGCGCGGCATCAGTGGCGCGGACATCGAGCGCGCGCCCATGCTGCAACTGCTGGAGGAGCGCGGCGTGCAGGTGTCCTGGGCGGCGCAGTCGGTGGGCGCGACCGTGGCCGACACGGTGGCGGCCGGGCACCTGGCCATCGCGCCGGGCACGCCGCTGGTGCGGCTGCACCGGCTGGTCCACGACCAGTCCGACCGACCGGTGGAGCACCTCACGTCCCTGTACCGGGGCGACCTGTACGAGCACCGCAGCATCCTCAGGCGGGAATCCGGCGCGGTGCCGGTGGGCTGGAGCTTTTAGGAAGAAATCTCTAAGTGGCTGTTTTTGTTCAGTTAATGTGGATTTGCCTGGCTGCCCCTCCCTGATGGCCCGGGTATCGCGGTGCTTGCCGGAACCCCGTTTCACCGGTTAGAATCGCGGTCTTTGCCAAATATGCCGCAAGGACTTATCCGCAATGCCGACAGTTCGCGTCAAGGAAAATGAGCCGTTTGAAGTCGCCCTGCGCCGTTTCAAGCGCACGGTGGAGAAGACGGGCCTGCTCACCGAACTGCGTTCGCGCGAGTTCTACGAAAAGCCCACGTCCGAACGCAAGCGCAAGCTGGCCGCCGCAGTGAAGCGCCATTACAAGCGCCTGCGCAGCCAGATGCTCCCGCCGAAGATGTACTAGCGCTGCACGCGCCGGCCCGGCCACCCATCGCACGGGTCGCACGGGGCCGGCAGAGCGCGGGCGCGGCAAGCCAGGCTTGTCGCGCCTTTTGCTTTTCTGGACCGTCCCCATATGCAGGGAGCCCGTGCCCGGAGGCAAACGAGGAGTCCACCGCCATGTCCCTGAAGCTGCGCATCACCGATGACATGAAGGCCGCGATGAAGGCCAAGGATGCGCCGCGCCTGTCGGCCATCCGCATGCTGCTCGCCGCGATGAAGCAGAAGGAAGTCGACGAGCGCAAGGACCTCACCGACGCCGACGTGCTGGCGATCACCGAGAAGCTGATCAAGCAGCGCCGCGACTCCATCGAGCAGTACCGCGCCGCCAACCGGCCCGAGCTGGCCGACGCCGAGCAGTTCGAACTGGACCTGCTCTCCGGCTACCTGCCGCAGCAGATGTCCGAGGCCGAGGTGGGCGAGGCGATTGCCGCGGCCATCGCCGAGTCCGGCGCCGCCGGCCCGAAGGACATGGGCAAGGTGATGGGCCTGCTCAAGGCCCGACTGGCCGGACGCACCGACATGGGCCGCCTGTCCGGCCTGGTGAAGGCCAAACTGGGCTGAGCGTGGCCCCTCGGGGCCCGGGGGTTGCCGGACGGGTTGCCGCAGCGCCGATTTCGCCCATGTTTGCCGCGGCCCGGATTTGCCCTATAACTGCACCACGGCGCGCCGTCCCTGAGCGCGCCGGCCCATGGCGGCCCAGCCCTTGATCCCCGACTCATTCAAGCAGGACCTGCTCAACCGCGTCGACGTGGTCGACCTGGTGGGCCGCTCCGTGCAACTGAGGAAAGCGGGCACCAACTTCCTCGGCCTGTGCCCGTTCCACGGCGAGAAGACGCCGTCCTTCACCGTCAGCCAGTCCAAGCAGTTCTACCACTGCTTCGGCTGCGGGGCGCACGGCAACGCGATCTCCTTCCTGATGGAGTACCAGGGCATGGGCTACATCGACGCCCTGCGCGAGCTGGCCGAGGGCGTGGGCATGAAGCTGCCCGAGCTGGAGCGCGGGCGCGACCGCAAGCCCGACGACGGCCCCGACCTGTACGCCGTGCTCACGCGCGCCATGAACTGGTACCGCGAGCAGCTCAAGCTCACCCCGCGCGCGGTCGACTACCTCAAGCGCCGCGGGCTCACCGGCAAGGTGGCGGCGCACTTCGGCATCGGCTACGCGCCCGACGGCTGGCAGGGGCTGAAGGCGGTGTTCCCGGAGGGCACCATGGCCGAGGGCGGCCCCGAGGGCCTGGTGGATTACGGTTCCAAGGCACTCAAGGATGTCGGCCTGGTGATCGATGCGGACGGGGGCCGGCGCTACGACCGCTTCCGCGACCGCATCATGTTCCCCATCCTGAACCAGCGCGGCATGGTGATCGGCTTCGGCGGCCGGGTGATCGACGCCGGCGAGCCCAAGTACCTGAACTCGCCCGAGACCACGCTGTTCGAGAAGGGCCGCGAGCTCTACGGCCTGTCCCAGGCGCGCGGCCCGATCCGCGAGGCCGGCCGCGCCATCGTGGTCGAGGGCTACATGGACGTGGTGGCGCTGGCGCAGGCCGGGGTCGAATACGCGGTGGCCACGCTGGGTACGGCCACCTCGGCGCACCACCTGCAGAAGCTGTTCCGCCAGACCGACGAAGTGGTGTTCTGCTTCGACGGCGACGCGGCCGGGCGCAAGGCCGCCTGGCACGCGCTGGAAGTCTCGCTGCCGGTGCTGGCCGACAACAAGCTGGTGCGCTTCCTGTTCCTGCCGCCCGAGCACGACCCGGACAGCTACGTGCGCGAACTCGGGCGCGAGGCCTTCGAGTCCGCGCTGGCTGCAGCGCGGCCCTTGTCCACGGTGATGCTGGACGAACTGCGTTCGGGCGTGGACATGACCACGCCCGAAGGGCGCTCGAGGATGATCCACGAGGCCAAGGCGCTGGTGGGCAAGGTCGCCGCGCCCGCGCTGCAACTGCAACTGGTGCGCAGCCTGGCCGAGGCGGCGTCCATGCCGGCGGAAGAGGTCGGGCGCCTGACAGGCGTGCGGGTAGCCGCGCCGCGCCAGTCCTGGGGGCAGGATGGCCGCGGGGGCGGGCGTGGTGGCTACGGTTCCGGCGCGCCCCCTGCGCCGTCGCCGCGGCCCTCGCCCGCGCGCAGCATGGAGCGCGAACTGCTGAAGTGCGTCCTGGTGAACGAGGGGCTTGCCGGTCGCGTGCCGCGCGAGGGCGTGCTCGGGGAGGGCGAGGACGCCCGCGCCCTGCTGGTCGTGGCCGACTGGCTGGGCGAACACGCCTCGCCCCAGGGTGAGGACGCGGAGCCCGGAACCAGCCTCGCGGCCCTCATGGAGGCATTCAGGGACACCGAGCACCAGGACATCCTCTCGCGCGCCTCGGCCGAGATGATGGCCGAGCGGTCTGATGCCGAGACCGCCGAGGCGGTGTTCGGAGACGTGCTGAAGCGCCTGGAGCTCGAGAGCCTGGACCGGCAGATCGAAGGCCTGCTGCGCCAGGGGCTGGGCGACCCCGAGGCCGGGGCCCGCCTGCAGGCCCTGGACGCCCGGCGCCGGGCCCTGCGCATGGCTGGGCCTGCCACTGACAAAGTGCTATAATTTGCGGTTCCGTTCCGGGTTCCCTTCGCCAGGATTTTTCCTGCGCGGGAACCCTCCGCTCCAGCCACCCTTGCACCATTGACGCTTCAGGATCCGACATGGCGAACACGAAAGCCAAGCCCCGCGCCGCTTCTCGCAGCACCGTGAAGAAATCCAAGCCCGTCAAGGCCCCCCAAAAGGCCAAGGCGTCCTCCACGGCATCCAAATCACAGGCGGCGGCCAAGGCGCGCGCCGAAGCGCAGCGCAAGGCGGCGCTGGCCAAGGACGCCAAGGCGAAGGCCTCGGCGGCCAGGGACAAGGCCTCTGCGGCCAGGGACAAGGCCTCTGCGGCCAAGGCCAGGGCGGAACGGGAGCGGGCGCAGAAGCAGGCGGCCGCCGAGCGGGCCAAGGAACAGAAGGACCGGGAGCGCGAACGCGCCCGCGTCGCAAAGGAACGCGCCATGGTCGCCGCAAAGGCGGCCAAGGAACGCGCCCGCATCCAGGCAGACCGCGAGCGCGAGCGCGTCGCGGCACTGCGCGAGAAGGATCGCGAGCGCCAGAACAAGGCGAAGGAAAAGGAACGAGTGCGTCTGGAAAAGCTGAAAGAAAAGGAACGAGTGGTCGCGGAGAAGCAGCAGGAACGCGAACGCATTGCAAACGAGAAGATCCAGGCCAAGGAACAGGCCCGCCTGGAGAAGGAAGCCGCCAAGCAGAAGGCGGCCGAAGAGAAGAAGGCCGCCCAGGAACTCGCCCGCGCGCAGCGCGCCGCCGGCCGCCCGGGCCGCCCGTCCAAGGCCGCCCGCGAGCTCGCGGAGCGCGAACTGCTGCGCCGCGCCGAGCTCAAGCCCGAGGAGGCCGAGGCGCGCCGCGTGCGCCTGAAGAACCTGATCAAGCTGGGCAAGGAGCGCGGCTACCTGACGTACGCCGAGATCAACGACCACCTCCCCGATGACCTGGTGGACGCCGAGCAGATCGAGGCGATCATCACCACGTTCAACGACATGGCGATCCAGGTCTATGACGAGGCCCCGGACGCCGAGCAGCTGCTGATCACCGACAACGCCCCGGCCGCCGCGCCCGACGAGGACGCGGAGGAGGCCGCCGAGGCCGCGCTGTCCACGGTGGATGCAGAGTTCGGCCGCACCACCGACCCGGTGCGCATGTACATGCGCGAGATGGGCTCGGTCGAGCTGCTCACCCGCGAGGGCGAGATCGAGATCGCCAAGCGCATCGAGGATGGCCTGAAGCAGATGATCCAGGCGATCTCGGCGCTGCCGACCACGATCGCCGAGATCGTCGAGATGGCCGCCAAGGTCGAGCGCGAGGAGATGCGCATCGACGAACTGGTCGACGGCCTTATCGACCCGAACGCCAAGGACGAGCCGATCGCCGAGGTGGTGGTCGAGGAAGTCGAGCCCGAGGAGGAGTCCGAGGAGGAAGAGGGCGCCGAGGACGACGGCAGCGCCATGACCGCCAGCCTGCTCCAGCTCAAGACCGACTCGCTGGTGCGCTTCGCCAAGATCCGCCGCCTGCACGAGAAGTCCAAGAAGGCGCTGGTCGAGCACGGCCACCGAAGCAAGGAGTTCATCAAGGTCCGCGACCAGATCTCGCTGGAAATGATGGCGATCCGCTTCACCGCCCGCATCATCGAGCGGCTGTGCGACTCGGTGCGCGGCATGGTCGAGGAAGTCCGCGGCCACGAGCGCGCGATCATGTCCCTGGCCATCGACAAGGGCGGCCTGCCGCGCCCGCAGTTCATCAAGGTGTTCCCGGGCAGCGAGACCTCCATGCGCTGGGTCAAGGCGGAGATCGCCTCGAACAAGCCGTGGAGCCTGACGCTGACCCGCTTCGAGCCGAACATCCTCGAGCAGGTGCTGAAGCTGCAGGACATCCAGAAGAAGATCGGCATCCCGCTGAAGGACCTCAAGGACATCAACAAGCAGATGTCGACGGGCGAGGCCAAGGCGCGGCGCGCCAAGCGCGAGATGACCGAGGCCAACCTGCGCCTGGTGATCTCGATCGCCAAGAAGTACACCAACCGCGGCCTGCAGTTCCTGGACCTGATCCAGGAGGGCAACATCGGCCTGATGAAGGCGGTGGACAAGTTCGAGTACCGGCGCGGCTACAAGTTCTCGACCTACGCCACCTGGTGGATCCGGCAGGCCATCACCCGCTCGATCGCCGACCAGGCGCGCACCATCCGCATCCCGGTGCACATGATCGAGACCATCAACAAGATGAACCGGATCAGCCGCCAGATCCTGCAGGAGACCGGCTCCGAGCCGGATCCCGCGACGCTGGCGGTGAAGATGGAGATGCCCGAGGACAAGATCCGCAAGATCCTCAAGATCTCCAAGGAACCGATTTCCATGGAGACGCCGATCGGCGACGACGACGACTCCCACCTGGGCGACTTCATCGAGGACACCGCCACGCAGGCGCCCTCGGACGCGGCGCTGTACGCCAGCCTGCGCGAGGTCACCAAGGACATCCTGGACTCGCTCACCCCGCGCGAGGCCAAGGTGCTGCGCATGCGCTTCGGCATCGAGATGAACACGGACCACACGCTGGAGGAAGTCGGCAAGCAGTTCGACGTCACCCGCGAGCGCATCCGCCAGATCGAGGCCAAGGCGCTGCGCAAGCTGCGCCATCCGTCGCGCAGCGAGCGCCTGAAGTCCTTCCTGGACAACAACTGAAAGCCGTTTGTCCCCGGGCGGCCGCCGCGTGCTGATCGAGTTCCGCAGCGACGCGGGGCCGAGCGTGGTGCTGTTCGGCGAGGTGGCACAGGTCTTCCTCGCGCTCATGGGCCAGTCCGGCCAGCTGCCCGGCGCCCTCAAGGCCGAGGACATAGGCCGTGCCCTGGAAGGGCTGCGCGCGGGACTCCCGTCGCTGCCGCGCCCCGCGCCGTCCACCCCGGATGAAGAGCAGGCCGAGCGTGAGGGCAGGCGCGAGCGTCCGGTGGCCATGGCGACGCGTGCCTGGCCGCTCCTGCAGTTGATGGAAGCGGCGATCCGCAAGCAGCGCGACCTCATGTGGGGCGAGGCGCGCAACCCCCTGATTTAGCGTGCCCTGCCGCGGGGAGCCACGCCGCCGCGGGGCGCGCGCCGGTTAGAATGCGCGACACGGGCCTGTAGCTCAGTCGGTTAGAGCAGAGGACTCATAATCCTTTGGTCGTCGGTTCGAGTCCGACCGGGCCCACCAATTCCGGCATGCCATGCGCGCACCGAGTTCACGCCTTCCTGACGAGTCCGGCCATCCCGCCTGGGGCAGGGCATCCGCCCTTGGGCTGGCCCTGCTGCTTCCGTTCGCCGGCTGGGGATGCGCCGCGGCCCTCATCCCCAGCAGCGCCGCCATCGGCTCGGCCGCCGCGGCCGCCGCCGCCGCGCTGGCGCCCGCGGTCGTGCCGCTCGCGACGGCCACCGGCATGGGCGTGCTGGTCGCGGGCAGCAACTACGAGGCGGGCAAGCTGATCGGCAAGTCGGCGGTGGGCCTGGAGGTCTGCGCCGGCTTTTCGAACCGGACCAGCGAGCGCCTGTCGCCCGAACTGGAGAAGTGGACCTACGAGACGCCTTCCTGCACCGTGACCTTCCTGCTGGAGAAGGGCATCGTGACCAAGGTGGATTTCTCCGCGTCCAGCTATTCCTGCCAGGGCACGATAGGCCGCTGCCTCTAGGGCAGGCCGCAACGCATGGACACCCTGCGCGTCAACGTCTTCCCGGGCATGGCGAACATCCCGATCCTCGCCGCGATGGACCGGGGTTTTTTCGCGGCGGCCGCCATCCGGGTGGAAGTGCAGCCCACGCCCTCGTCGCTGGCGCAGCGCGCCGCGCTGCTTGAGGGCACGTCGGACATCTGCCACGCAGCCTTCGATGACGTGGTCGCGGGCGTCGAGGATGCGGGCACCGATTTCGCGGCGGTGTTCGGTGGCGACGGCGGCTTCCAGTTCCTCTACGCGCACGCTTCCATCCGCTCGCCCGCGGACCTGCGCGGCCGCACCGTCGCCGTCGACGACCCGGATACCGCCTACGCGCTGGTGCTGCGCGCGGTGCTGGCGGACGCGGGAGTGGGCGTGGAGGCGTACCGGATGCGCGCGGTCGGCTCGACCAAGCGCCGTTACGAGGCGATCGCCGCTGGTGGGGACTTTGCGGCCAGCATGCTCGCACCTCCCTACTCGGTGCTGGCGGAGTCGTCCGGATGGCATGCGCTGGGCAGCGCCGCCGGCCTGCTGGGAGCCTACCAAGGCACGGTGGCATTCTGCAGCCGCGCCTGGATCGCCGCGCATTCGGGGCTGCTCGCGCGTTACCGGAATGCCTACCTGGAAGGGCTCGCCTGGTCCCTGCTGCCAGCCAACCGGCCTGCCGTGGCCGGCCTGGTCGCCGCCGCGCTGGCCATCCCGCGCGATGTTGCCGCGCAATCCTGTGAACGCGCCATCGACTGGCCGGGCGGCCTCGCGCTGGACGCGGCCTTCGACCTGGAAGGCATGCGCAAGGTGATCGCGCTGCGCGCCAGCGTGCGCGGGGGCTGGGAGGGCGCGCTTCCGGAACCGGCGCGGTATCTCGCGCCCATCGGCTGAACCGTCAGCCTTGGGCCACCGCGCGGTGGCTCACGCGTAGAGCAATTCCGCCGGGTTGTCGTGCAGCATGCGCTTGATGTCCTGCTCGCTGAACCCTTCCTCGAGCAGCAACTGGCACATCATGCGCATGGCTTCCGGCTCGGGCGGATTGTGGATCTGCCCGCAGTCGCTGGACAGCACCATGCGCTCCACGCCGATCTGGCGTATCGCCCCGGCGAAGTCGGCGATGGACACGCGCCACCAGCGCGGCAGCAACTCGCCCGCCGTGTAGTTCACGTACACGCCTTTCTCCGCGAGGGTCTTCTGGTCCAGCACCGAGAGCTTGGAGAAGAACGGGTGGTCCACCACGATGCGCTTGACGCCCTGCTTCCTCGCCGCTCCCAGGACGACCGCCATCTCACCGATGGAGATGTGGCCGAAGTTCAGGATCACGTCGGCATCGGCCACCAGCTGCAGCAGTTCGCGCAGTTCTTCCGAGATGGCGCCGTCGGGCCCGGCCAGCGTGATGCGCTTGGCCTCCAGCGTGTAGCGTGACAGGCCGCCCTTCACCTGCAGGCCCTTGCCGTGCTCGCCCACGGTGTTCACCAGCTTCTCGTGGTTGGTCGAGTCCACTGTCGGCAGGTAGATCTGGCGCGCGCCGTACTTGAGCGCGGCTTCCACCGCGATCGGGTTGATGCCGCCCACGTGCAGGTTGCACACCAGGCTGCCGAACACGTCGATGCCCTGCACGTTCTTGCGCGTGGTCTCGGCCATCTGCACCGTGGGGAAGTTGTGGCACTTCAGGCACAGGGCCCGCATGCCGACCCGGCGCGCGCCCTGCGCGAGTTCCATGTGGTCCTCGATGCGCGGGTAGATGTCGGGCGCCTGGTGGACGTGGATGTCCACCGCGCCGTGCAGCAGTTCGTGGTCCGGCCTCATTTGGCCTTCCTCGCCGCGGCCTGCTTCGCCGCGGGCTTCCTGGCAGCCTTGCGCGCCGGCGGCAGGACCGCCTGCGCGTCGATCTCGACCAGGATGTCGGGCCGCATCACCTCGGCGCGGAAGCAGGTACTGATCGGCGGGTGGTCGCGGAAGTATTCGGCGCGCACCGCGTTGAACTTGCGGTAGTCCGAGGGGTTCTTGAGCATGACCACCACCTTGAAGATGTCGCTCATCGCGCCGCCGGCGTCCTCGACGGTGCGCCGGATGTTCTCCAGCGTCAGGCGCGTCTGGGCCTCGATGCCCTTGGGCACGAAGCGCTCGTAGTAGTCGCCGCTGATGTGGCTGAGCGCGGTGGTGCCGGCGATGTGCAGCTGGTCGCCCACGCGGACCGCGCGCGAGAACGGCCCGACCGCCTCGGCGAGCCCGCGCGGCGCCAGCGGCGTCCACAGCGGTGCCCGTTGCTTTGCGGCCTTCGCGCCGCCCGATTTCCTGACTGCAGGCTTCTTGCTCTTGGTGGGCATGCTCTTCCTCCGGATGGAATGGTTGCTCAGGCGCCGAGGAATGCCAGCGCGCGAGGCACCCACGGACCGTCGGCTTCGCCGCCGGCATGGTGGGCGCTGAAATGGGTGCGACCGGGCATGCACAGGGTCTCGACCCGCGAGCCATCGGCACGCAGCGCCGCATCGAACACCACGGCCTGCTTTGCCAGGTGCGGGAAGTCCTTCTCTCCCCAGGCCAGCAGGAACGGCGGCAGCGGCGCCTGCATCACCGACAGCGGGCTGGCGGGGGTCTCGTTTCCCTCGGCACCGAGGAAGCGCGGGCGCATGGTCAGCCCGCTGGTCGCGGTGAAGTCGTAGACGCCGGAGATCGGCAGGCAGCCGCGGACCACCTCCACGGGCAGGCCGGCGCGCGCCTGCCAGTCGTGCCGCACCGCGAGCAACGCGGCATAGTGCCCCCCGGCAGAATGCCCGCCGAGGTGGATCGCGTCCTGGCGCACGCCGAGCCACGCGGCGTTGGCATGCACCCAGGCCACCGCGGCGATGCAGTCCTCCACGCCGGCCGGGAACGGGTGCTGCGGCGCCAGCCGGTAGCCCGGCGACACCAGCGTGACGCCGCGCGCGGTGAGCGCCGGCGCCATGAATCCGTTCCATTCCTTGTAACCGCTGGTCCAGCCGCCGCCGTGCCAGAACACCAGCACCGTGCCGTTGGGCCGGTCGGGCCGGAAGGTGGCAATGGACTGGTAGGGATCCGGGCCGTAGCTCGCCTCCTCGAAGGCGATGCCCGCGCTGCGCGCGAGGCACTCGAGGCTGTAGGCCTGCCCTGCTTCGGACAGGGGTTCCTGTGGCGGGTATTGCTCCGGGCTCATCAAGGTCCTCGCGTGGGGGAATGCTTCCCCGATGTTATCCGCCGCGAACGGCGACGGTTCAGTCCAGCTTCACGCCCTGGGAACGGATCACGGTGCGCCAGCGCTCGGCATCCTGGCGCATGAATGCGGCGGTCTCCTGCGGCGTCAGCCCCATGGGTTCGGCCGACAACTCGACCATGCGCCGGCCGACGTCGGGCAGTTTGAGGGCGTCGGCGATGCCTGCGCTCACCGTGGCGGCGATTGCCGCGGACATCTTCGGCGGTCCGACCACGCCGAACCAAGCGATGGACACGAAGCCGGGCAGTGTCTCGCCCATGGTCGGCACGTTCGGCAGCGATGCCATGCGCTTTTCGGTGCCTACGGCCAGCAGCTTGAGCTTGCCGCTGCGCACGTGCTGCAGCGACACGCCGAGGTTGTCGAACATGATGTTCACCTGGCCGGCGAGCAGGTCGGTCAGTGCCGGCGCCGTGCCCTTGTAGGGAACGTGCAGCACCTGCAGGCCCGCCATGCCGCGGAACATTTCCGCGGACAGGTGCGAGGTCGAGCCGCTGCCCTGGGAGGCGTAGGTGAGCCGGCCGGGATTGTCCTTCGCCCAGGCGATCATCTCCGCGGTCGTCGCGCCGGGCGCGGACGGGTGGGCCACCAGCGCATTGGGCACGGCGGCCATGACGCTGACCGGCGCGAACTGCGTCGCGTCGTAGGCCAGCTTCGGATACAGGCTCTGGTTGATGACCAGCGGCGGTGGCGGTGCGGAAAGCAGGGTGTAGCCATCCGGGTCGGCCTTGTACACCGCCTCGGCGCCGATGTTGCCCGCCGCGCCGGGGCGGTTCTCCACCACCACCGGCTGGCCCCATCGCTGCGACAGCTTCTCGGCCATGATGCGCGGCATCAGGTCGGCGGTACCCCCGGCGGGGAAGGGCACGATGATCCGCACGGCGCGGGCCGGCCAGGGCTCCTGCGCAACCGCCGGGGCGGAGCCCAGCGCGGCAGGTCCAAGCGTCAATGCGAGCGCGACCACGCGCTGCCATGGGCCGGCCCAGCGCCGGATCGGGGAAACCGGGGTCATTGCTCCTCCTGCCGAGTTTCCGCGCGGTCTTCTTGGATGGCGTGCCGCTGCGGGTGGGCTAGCCTAGCGAATTGCGATGGACGGGGCAATGCTGCGGAATCCCCGCGCCAGAATGCAAAAAGGCCCGGCAGGGCCGGGCCTTTTCTGGACTTGCCTGCCGCGACTGGCGCGGCGGGGCCAGACCTTAGAGCGGCTTGATGTTGGTCGCTTGCGGGCCCTTGGGGCCGCTGGACACATCAAACTCCACCTTCTGGCCGTCCTTCAGCGAGCGGAAGCCGCTCGACTGGATGGCGGTGTGGTGCGCGAACAGGTCTTTGCCGCCGTCATCGGGGGTGATGAAGCCAAAGCCTTTTGCGTCGTTGAACCACTTAACGGTTCCGGTAGCCATGTGTGATGCCTTTCAATGTATTGAGTAGAGTCGGGAATTCCCGGTGCAGGGCGGTCAAGACAGGGAATGCGAGGAACTGGACGCCGACTCTATGCAACCGATGAACGGCAAAACAGACACGCGGATTCAAACCTTGCTACCTTGCGGAAATGACTCTAGCACGGCCCGGCATAATGTGCACAAGCCTTTATTAAAGTATTTCAATGACCTACGAACTGCTTTTTGCCGCGCCTGAAGCACTGGCCGAGGCGCGTGAACGCGCGTTTTCAGCCCAGATGGACCGGGTTTTCGCCCGCCACGCGTATTACCGGGCACGGTTCGATGAACTGGGTCTCAAAAGGCGGGATTTCGCCTCGCTGGCCGACCTGGCGCGCCTGCCGCTGACCTCCAAGGCAGAGTACGTCGGCGCACCCGCCGACTTCGTCCTCGATCCCGCCGACGGGGACGACCTGCCCGAGGCACTGGCCGCCCCGGAGATGCGCACCGTCTGGGACGCGATGTACACCACCGGGTCGACCGGCAAGCCGGTGCCCTTCGTGTCCACCAGCCACGACTTCTTCCGCATCATGGAACTCCAGCGCAACATGCTGTCCCTGCGCGGCATCGACGGGCGCGACGTGATCGCGAACCTGTTCCCGCTCACGCGCGCCCCGCACGGCGCGTGGATCCGGCCCTTGCATGCCGCGGCGGCGGCCGGCATCCGCGTGGTGTCCGCGCTGCCGGGCAATCCCTCGCCGGAGTTCACCCTGGGCCGCGACACCGACGAGGTGGTGCGCCTGGTCGCCTCCAGCGGCGCCACCGTGTTGTGGGGCGTGCCGAGTTACCTGCGCCAGGTGGCGGCGCGTGCGGCCGACCTGCGCGTGGACCTGCCTGCGGTGCGCATGCTGCTGGTGACCGGCGAAGGCCTGCCCGAGGCGGCCCGCGCCGAACTGGTCGCCGCTTTCGCGCGCGCCGGCGCCGAGGCCGCGGTCAGCATTTCCTATGGCGCCACCGAGATGCAGGGCGGCATGGTGGAGTGCGCGCCCGGCAGCGGTTACCACAACCCGGCGCCGGACCAGCTGTTGGTCGAGATCGTGGACCCCGTGACCCATGCACCGATGCCCGACGGCGAGCGCGGCATGGTGGTGCTCACGCACCTTCGCCGCAGCGGCACCGTGCTGCTGCGCTACGCGCTCGGCGACCTGTCGGTGCTGAGTCGCGCGCCCTGTCCGCATTGCGGGGCGACGACGGAACGGCTGGTCGAGATGCCGCGCCGCATGGACAGCTACCTCAAGGTCAAGGGCATGCTGGTCAATCCCGAGGCGGCGGTGCGCGCGCTGGAGGGCCCGCTCGCCGGGCGCGAATTCCAGCTGCGCGTCGAGCGCTCCGATCCCGGCTCAGCGCTGTCGCCCGACCTGCTGCTGCTGGACGTGGCCTCCGAGGGGCCGCCGGTCGATGCCGCCCTGCTGGCCGCCTGCGTCAAGCAGGCGATCGGCGTGACGCCGCAGGTGCGCATGGTCGGCGCCGCGCAGATCACCGACCCGTCGGCGGGCTGGAAGGCCAAGCGCTTCCGCGACGCGCGCTGAATCCCCCGATTCACGCCGCGGGCTCGCGCGGCGGGTGCGCGCCGTGGGTTCGCGCCGCGGGTTCGGCAATGGCTCAGGCGCTGCGCTTGCCCAGGTAGAGCCGCGCCACGCGCGGGTCGCCGACCAGGTTCGCCGCCACGTCCTCGATGCGGATTTCCCCCAGTTCCATCACGTAGCCGCGGTCCGAGGCCTCGAGCGCCTTCCTCACGTTCTGCTCGACCATCAGCACCGCCCGTCCGTCATCGCGCAGCCTGCGCACGGTGTCGAACACCGCGTCCACCATGCGCGGCGCCAGTCCGATGGACGGCTCGTCCAGCATCACGAGGCGCGGCTCCATCAGCAGCGAGCGCGCGATTTCCAGCATGCGCTGCTCGCCGCCCGAGAGCGTGCCCGCCAGTTGGCCGCGGCGCTCGGCCAGGCGAGGGAACAGCTCCTCGGTGCGCGCTATGCGCATGGCGAGTTCGCGCCGGTCGGAGAGCAGGTACCCACCCATGCGAAGGTTCTCCGCGACGGTGAGCTTGGGAAAGGTGCTGCGGCCCTGGGGGATGTAGGCGATGCCGGCGGCGAGGATGCGGTCGGGTGCGAGCGCCGTGATGTCGCGCCCGTCCAGCAGCACGCCCCCGTCGCGCCATGGGATGAGGTTGAAGATCGCGCGCAGCAGCGTGGACTTGCCCGCGCCGTTGTGGCCCACGATGGTCACCACCTCGCCGGCGCGCACGTGGACCGACACGCCTTCCAGGATGCGCCGACCGCCATAGCTCGCGCTCAGTGAGCGCGTTTCCAGGACCGTTGCGGCTCCGGGCGCAGAAGGGGTTGCGGGCCCGGCCGAGGGCTCAGCCAAGGTAGGCCTCCAGGACACGGTCGCTTGCCTGCACCGCCTCGGGCGAGCCGCGCTCCAGCACCGCCCCCTGGTGCATCACCACCACCTCGTGGGCGAGCGCCATGATGAACTCCATGTTGTGCTCCACCACCAGGAACACGCAGGGGCGCTCGGCGTACATGCGCGCGATGAACGCCGACAATACTTCCAGCATCGCCGGATTCACGCCCGCGGCGGGCTCGTCGAGCAGCAGCACGCGCGGCTCGCCTATGAAGGCGCCGACGATCTCGAGCAGGCGGCGCTGGCCGAAGGACAGGCTCGAGGCCGGCTCGTCCGCGTAGGCCTCCAGGTTCACCATCGCGAGCAGCTCCCGCGCGCGGCCGAGCAGACGGGCGCGCTCGCCGCCCGAGCGCGTGAACACCTGGGCGATCGACCAGCCGAGCGACTTGTCCTGGGAGCAGAACAGCAGGTTGTCCAGGCAGCTGAAATCCGGCAGCACGCGGCATTCCTGGAAGGAGCGCGCCACGCCCAGCGCGGCCACGCGGTGGGAAGGCAGGCCCGACACCCGGCGCCCGTCCAGGTGGATGCTGCCCGCGTCCAGCACCGTGTCGCCGGCCACCGCGTCGAACAGCGTGGTCTTGCCGGCGCCGTTGGGCCCGATCAGGCCGACGATGCCGGGTTTGTCGATCGTGAATCCCGCGCCGGCCAGCGCGCTGATGCCACCGTAGCGCTTCTCCAGTCCCTGCAGCGCGAGCAGGCTCATGGCGTGTCCCCGCGCTTGTCGCCAACGCCGCCGTTGCCGGCGCGCACCTTCGTTCCCGCGAGCCGCCGCCAGCCGTCGGCCAGCAGGCCCGCCAGGCCGCGCGGCGCGAACAGCGTCACCGCCACCAGCAGCAGGCCGAATGCGACCAGGCGCCACTCGGCCGCGACGCGTAGGTACTCGGGCAGGCCGATGAACAGGAGTGCGCCCAGCGCCGGACCCGCGAGCGATCCGGCCCCGCCGACGATTACCACCAGCACCGAGTTGATGCTCTCGGCCATGCTGAAGCTGGCGGGGGCCGCGACGCGCAGGAACGACACCTGGAGCACGCCGCCCAGGCCGGCCAGCGCCGAGCCCAGCGCGAACACCGCGGTCTTGTATGCCATGGCGTTCACGCCGCGGCTGCGCGCGAGCTTCTCGTCCTGGCGGATCGCGGCGAGCACGCGACCGAAATCGGAGTTCACGACCAGCGCCTGCAGCGCGAACACGGCCACGGCGAACCCGAGCGCGAGCAGGTAGAACGCGTGCAGCGGTCCGAAGCTCACGCGCGTGCCGAACAGCTCGAAGGGCGCCGGGCGCGGCACGCCGGCGAACCCGGCCGCGCCACGCGTGACCTCGTCCCAGTTGTTCATCACCGAATGCAGCATCAGGCCGAACGCCAGGGTGACGATCATGAAGAAATGGCTGCGAAAGCGCAGGCACACGGCGCCGATCAGCGCGCCGACGGCGCCTGCCGCCAGCGTTCCCAGCATGATCGCCAGCCAGAAGGACAGCTTCGCATCCACCATCAGCACCGCCGCCGAATAGGCGCCGACCCCGGCGAACGCCATGTGGCCCAGCGACACCAGCCCGGTGTAGCCGAGCATCAGGTTGAGGCCCACGGCGGGGATGGCGGCCAGCAGCGACAGCACCAGCACGTGCATCAGGTAGGGCTCGTTGGCCGCCAGCCACGGCATCGCCGCGAGCAGCGCCACCAGCAGGGCGACGAGCGCGCCCAACGCCCTGCCGGTCACGGCCGGCTTCACTCATCCCCCCGGGTGCGCACGCCGAACAGGCCCTGCGGCCGTACCAGCAGGATGGCCACCATCACCAGGAAGGCGATCGAGTCGCGGTAGTCCGTCGGTATCCACAGCGTGGACACCGACTCGGCCACGCCGATGATCATCCCGCCCAGCACCGCGCCGGGCACGCTGCCCATGCCGCCCAGCAGGATGCCGGCCAGCCCCTTCACCAGCGGCGCCTCGCCCATCTGCGGGAACACCAGGAACAGCGGCCCCAGCAGCGCGCCACCCAGCGCGGCCAGCATGGTGCCGAGCGCGAAGGTGGTCCAGTAGATGCGCCCCACCGGGATGCCGACGACCAGCGCCGCCTCGCGCGACTGGCTGGTGGCGCGTATCGCGGTGCCGAAGCGGCTGAACTTGAGGAACAGCGTGAGGGCGACCACGATGGCGGCGGTGACGCCGATGATCAGCAGGTGCTGCAGGGGAAAGCGCAACTCGCCGAACTCGACCAGGGTCTCGGTGGCCGGCACCTTGAGCTGCAGCGCGTTCGGCCCCCACAGCGCGACCACCGCGTTCTCTATGGCCAGCACCAGCCCGAGCGAGGCGATCACCTGGTTGCGCAGGTTGCCGGACAGGGGCCTGAACACCGAGCGCTCCAGCAGGATGCCGAAGGCGCCCAGCGCCAGCATCGACAGCACGATCGCCGCCGGGTAGTTGCCGGTGAGGTGCATGAAGAAGAAATGGCACAGGTAGCCGCCCGCCATGAACAACGCGCCGTGCGCGAAGTTCAGCACGTGCATCACGCCGTAGATCAGCACCATGCCCAGCGCGACCAGCACGTAGACGGAACCGATCATCAGGCCGTTGATGACCTGTTCCAGCAGGGCGGAAGGCATGGGACTGGCTCGCCCGTGTCAGGCGTGGCGGGAAGCGGGGACCGGGAGTGGTCTCAGCCCGTGCCGCAGCCTGCCTTCATGTTCTCCGGATACAGGATGCGGCGCTTGCCGTCCGGGCACCATTGGGTGACGTACACAGGCGGGTTGGCCTGGCCCTTCCGGTCGAACTTGATCTTGCCGATCACGCCGTCGTGCTCGATGGCCGCGAGCGCCGTCCTGATCGCGCGCCCGTCGGTCGCGGTGCCGGCCTTCTGCATCGCCGCCAGCGCCACCATCAGCGCGTCGTAGGACTGCGCCGCGAAGCCGTGCGCTTCTTCGCCGTACTTCTTCTGGTAGCGGGTGCTGAAGTTCTTGATGCGCGGGATGGCGGAGTTCGGCGGGAAGGCGTTGTACTGCACCATGCCGTTTAGCTTCTCGGCGTCCAGGCGCTTGAGGAAGCGGTCCGAACCCATCGCGAGCGTGCCGATCAGGTTCACCTTCAGGCCCGCGTCGCGGATCTGCTTGATGGCCAGGCTCCCCGGCTCCTCGTCCATGAACAGCATCACCGCGGCCGACTTGTTGGCGCGGATGTTGGAGATGTGGCTGGAGAAGTCCACCTCGCCGACGTTGAAGTAGCCGGTGTAGCCGCCCTTGGTGGTCTCGAGCATTTCCTTCATGCCGTTCACGCCGCCGCGACCGGCGTCGTTGTTCCAGGCTATGAACGAGATCGGCCGCCAGCCCTGTTTGGCGAGGAAGTCGGAGATCGCCGCGTTCAGCTGGTTGGTGTGCGAGTTCACCCGGAACACGTAGGACTGGCCCTGCTCGGTCAGGTTCGGGCCGGTGGGCACGGTGAGGATGAAGGGCACGGCATTGTCCTCGGCGATGGGCGCGATCGCGGCTGCCACGCCCGAGGACAGCTCGCCCATCACCAGCGGCACCTTGTCCACCGACACCAGCCGTTGCATCGCCGAGGCGCCTTCGCCGGGGTTGCCGCGCGTGTCATACACCTTGAGTTCGACCTGCAGCTTGCGCCCGGCGATGGTGATGCCGCCGGCCGAGTTGGTCTCTTCCTCGGCCAGCCGGAACCCGTTCATCTGGAACTTGCCCGGCGCGGCCAGCGGCCCGGTCAGCGCGGTGACCACGCCGATGGTGACCTTGGCGGGCGCCTGCGCACCGGCCTGCAGCGGCAGCATCGAGAGCGCGCACGCCAGCGGCAGGGCGATGCGGCGGGTAAGCCATGCGGGCATGCGGCGGGTGTTCGTGTCCAAGGCATTCGTCCTTTGCGGGGTCAGGCGAGTTTGTACAGGCGCACGGCATTGTCGCGCAGCAGCTTGCGCTTGGCGTCCTCGCGCAGGCCCAGCGCCTCGATCTCGGCTCGGGTGCGCTCGAAGTCCAGCACCGGGTAGTCGGTGCCGAACAGGACCTTGTCCCGGCCGAAGGTGTTGATGTAGTGGATGAAGGACTGCGGCCAGTACTTGGGGCTGTGCGCGTCGGCACCGATGTAGACGTTGGCGTGCTTCCACGCCATCGCGATCATTTCCTCGGTCCACGGGATGCCCACGTGGATGCCGATGAGCTTGAGTTCCGGGAAGTCGCAGGCCACCGCATCCAGCGTGATCGG
>CAIVVS010000089.1 GCA_903909415.1 uncultured Pseudomonadota bacterium
AGCGCTTCGCAAATTGCAGCGAGGCAGGCAGAAGCTTTATACTTCAAGCTTCTGGACGCGAAACCGGCCCGGCGCGGCGGTCAAGCGAGTTTTCACCCGAATTCCTCACCATTCCAAACGAGCCATGACCCACGTCGTCACCGAATCCTGCATCAAGTGCAAGCACACCGACTGCGTCGACGTCTGCCCCGTCGACTGCTTCAAGGAAGGCCCGAATTTCCTGGTGATCGACCCGGACGAGTGCATCGACTGCGCGGTCTGCATCCCGGAATGCCCGGTCAACGCCATCTACGCCGAGGAAGACGTCCCGGCCGACCAGCGCGCCTACACCGCGCTGAATGCCGAACTGGCCAAGATCTGGCCGGTGATCACCGACAAGAAGGAAGCGCTGCCGGAGGCCGAGGAGTTCAAGGACGTCACCGGCAAGCTGCAGTACCTGGAGCGCTAGTCCGCTCCCTGCACCACGGCCGGCCGCAACCCTGCGGCCCGAAGCTGACCTGATGCTGACCTGATGCTGACCTGACGGGGCTGCCGCCCTGCCGCCCACCTGCCGCGGCGGACCACCTTCCGCGGCGCGAACGAGTCCCGGAACATGCTGAAACTCGCCTTTGGCCTCACCCTTCCCGACCTCTATGCGCGGGAGGGCCTGAAGCGGGTCGACGACGCATTCCTGTCCTTCATCGGCAACGCCGAGCCGGCCCTGCGCGACCAGCTCGTCGCGGGACGCGCCGACCCGGCCCTCGCGCCCAAGGCCGAGTCCACCCTGCTGCTGGAACTCTCGCCCCACCTGGACCGCTTCATCGCCCAGCTGTTCGGCATCACGGATGCGGTGCTGGAACTGGAAGGCAAGCACGAGGAACTGGGCCCGCTGTTCACGGTGAAGCGCCAGTTCGTGCAGCGCCGCGCCGCCTCCAAGGTCAAGCCCGACCAGGCGCAGGCCATCGACGGCCCGGCGCTGGAAGCGGAACTCGCCAAGCTGTTCGGCGGCAAGTTCGATGAACTCAGCTTCGCCACCCGCGTGACCGAATGGCTGGCCGATGAAGCCGCCAACGCCGCAAGCCTGGAAAAGGCCCAGCAATACGCCGGCTGGGCGCTGCACACCGAGGCCGGCCGCCACCGCCACGCCGCCGGCGTGCTGTTCAAGCAGCCGGCCAAGGTCGACCCGGCCCACCTGCTGCCGCATGTGCATGCCACCGAGCGCGACGGCGTCACCGGCCACCACATCGCCGCTGGGCACGAGCGCCGCCGCGAGGGCTTCAAGCTCACCGACGCCGGCACCGACCTGACCGGCGCGCTGGACCAGGCCAACTACTGCATCTGGTGCCACAACCAGGGCAAGGACTCCTGCTCCAAGGGCCTGAAGGAAAAGGCCGACCCGGCCGCGCCGCAGAAGGTCACGTTCAAGAAGAGCCCGTTCGGCGTGACGCTGGCCGGCTGTCCGCTGGAAGAGAAGATTTCCGAGTTCCACCTCGCCAAGACCCAGGGCCTGGCGCTCGCGGCGCTGGCCATCATCTGCGTGGACAACCCGCTGGCCGCGGCCACCGGCCACCGCATCTGCAACGACTGCATGAAGGCCTGCATCTACCAGAAGCAGGAACCGGTCAACATCCCGCAGGCCGAGACGCGCACCCTCAAGGACGTGCTGGAACTGCCCTGGGGCTTCGAGATCTATTCGCTGCTGACGCGCTGGAATCCGCTCAACCTCAAGCGGCCGCTGCCGCTGCCCGCCTCCGGCTACCGCGTGCTGGTCGCCGGCATGGGCCCGGCCGGCTTCAGCCTGTCGCACCACCTGATGAACGACGGCCACACCGTGGTCGGCATGGACGGCCTGAAGATCGAGCCGCTGCCGGAGCGATTCTCCGGCGTACGCCTGGACGGCTCGCGCGTACCCTTCGAGGCCATCGAGGACGTGCGTACCCTGTACGAGTCGCTGGACGAGCGCGTGATGGCCGGCTTCGGCGGCGTGGCCGAGTACGGCATCACGGTGCGCTGGGACAAGAACTTCCTGAAGGTGGTGCGCCTGCTGCTGGAGCGCCGGCCCGAGTTCGCGCTGCACGGCGGCGTGCGCTTCGGCGGCACGGTCACGCTGGAGAACGCCTGGCAGCTGGGCTTCGACCATGTGGCGCTGTGCATGGGCGCGGGCAAGCCGACCACGCTGGACATCCCCAACGGCCTGGCGCGCGGCGTGCGCACCGCCTCGGACTTCCTGATGGCGCTGCAGCTGACCGGCGCGGCCAAGCCCGAGTCCATCGCCAACATGCAGGTGCGCCTGCCGGTGGTGGTGATCGGCGGCGGCCTGACCGCGATCGACACCGCGACCGAGTCCATGGCCTATTACGTGGTGCAGGTCGAGAAGTTCCTGCTGCGCTACGACGCGCTGGTGGCCGCCAGCAACGAGGCGGCGGTGCGCGAGCGCTGGACCGAGGAGGAGCGCGGCATCGCCGAGGAATTCATCGCGCACGCACGCGCCATCCGCGCCGAGCGCGCGACCGCCGCGGCCGGGAAACGCGAGCCGCGCATCACCGAACTGCTGCAGGGCTGGGGCGGCGTGTCCATCGCCTACCGGCGCCGCCTGGTGGACAGCCCCTCCTACACGCTCAACCACGAGGAAGTGGAAAAGGCGCTGGAGGAAGGCGTGTCCTTCGAGGAATGCCTGTCGCCGCTGGCGATCGACACCGACGCGCAGGGCGCGGTCTCGGCGATCCGCTTCGGCCACCAGGTGCAGGGCGAGGACGGCAAGTGGCGCTCCGCCGACGGCGTGGTGATTACCCGCGTCGCGCGCACCATTTTCGTCGCCGCCGGCACCCAGCCCAACACGGTTCTGGCGCGCGAGGACGGTCCGCACTTCCCGCTGGACGGCAAGTATTTCCGCGCCTGCGACGAGGACGGCAAGCCGCTCAAGCCGCAGTTCTCCATCTCCAAGCCGGACCAGGCCGACGTGCTGCTGTCGCGCGCCGAGGACGGCCGCTTCGTGTCCTTCTTCGGCGACCTGCACCCGTCCTACTTCGGCAACGTGGTGAAGGCACTGGGCTCGACCAAGCAGGGCTACCCGGTGGTGACGCGCGTGCTGGGCAAGCGCCCGCCGCAGTCGCTGGAGGACAACACGGCGTTCCTGCGCGGCCTGGACGCGCAGCTGCGCGCCACGGTGCACTCGGTGACGCGCCTGACGCCGACCATCGTCGAGATCGTGCTGCACGCGCCGCTCGCGGCGCGCCAGTTCCTGCCGGGCCAGTTCTACCGCCTGCAGAACTTCGAGACCCTCGCGCCGGTGGTCGCCCCCGGCGGGCGCACCACGCGCATGCAGATGGAAGGCCTGGCGCTGACCGGCGCCTGGGTCGACCGCGACAAGGGACTGGTGTCCACCATCGTGCTGGAGATGGGCGGCTCGTCCGACCTGTGCGCGATGCTGGAAAAGGACGAGCCGGTGGTCCTCATGGGCCCGACCGGCGCGCCGACGCACATCGAAGCGGGTGAAACCGTGGTGCTGGTGGGCGGCGGACTGGGCAACGCGGTGCTGTTCTCCATCGGCCAGGCGTTCCGCGCCGCCGGATCGAAGGTGCTCTACTTCGCCGGCTACAAGAAGGTCGAGGACCGCTACAAGGTCGCCGACATCGAGGCCGCGGCCGACACCATCGTCTGGTGCTGCGACGAGGAACCGGGCTTCCAGCCGGGCCGCCCGCAGGACCGGCGCTATGTCGGCAACATCGTGCAGGCGATGAAGGCCTATGCCTCGGGCGCCCTGGGCGAGCCGGCGATCCGCATGCAGGAGGCCGACCGCATCATCGCCATCGGCTCGCACCGCATGATGGCGGCGGGGGCGCGCGCGCGCCACGACGTGCTGGCGGAGTTCCTCAAGGACTCGCACCTGGCGATAGGCTCGATCAACTCGCCGATGCAGTGCATGATGAAGGAGATCTGCGCGCAGTGCCTGCAGCCGCACCGCGACCCGGTGACCGGCAAGGTCACCTACGTGTTCTCCTGCTTCAACCAGGACCAGTCGCTGGACTGCGTGGACTTCGGCGCGCTGAACGACCGGCTGCGCCAGAACACGCTGCAGGAAAAGCTCACCGCGCAGTGGATACGCCACTGCCTGCCGGAGCTGGAGAAGCAGCGCGCGCTGGTGTAGGCGCGGCAGGCGGTGGGGATCGGGGCGGCGCAAGCCGCCTCGGACAGCCACACGATCTCGCCGATTTATTGAATTAAATCAGCCACTTAGCCTGATTTCGGGCATTTTCGCCCAGCCCTGCCCGGCTCAGTCGAGCTTCAGCCCGATATCGCGGATCACCTGCGAGAAGCGCTGCGCCTCGGCGGCCAGCAGCGTCGCCAGTTCCTCGGCCGTGCTGCCCGAGGCCTCGAAGCCCTGCGCCGTCAGCTTCTGGCGCACGTCGGGATTGGCCAGTGCGCGGTTGATGGACGCGTTCAGCACGGCGATCACCTCGCGCGGCGTGCCGGCGGTGGTCAGCATGGCGATCGAACTCGGCATCACCAGCCCCGTGACGCCGGACTCGGCCATGGTGGGGATGCCGGCCGCCAGCGGCGACTGGCGCGCCGAGGTGACCGCCAGCGCGCGCAGCTTGCCGGCGCGCACCTGCGGCATCACCGCGACGTCGGCCACCATGAAGTCCACCTCGCCGCCCAGCAGCGCGACGATGGCCGGGCCCACGCCCTTGAAGGGCACGTGCAGGAACTTCGTCCCGGTGGCGCGCGCCATCATTTCCACGAACAGGTGCGGCGCGCCGCCGCTGCCCGAGGACCCGTAGCTGAGCGCGCCGGGCTTGGACTTCGCCAGCTCCACCAGGTCCTTGGCCGTGGTGACCGTGAGGCCCTGCTTGCTCACCAGGATGAAGGGAGAACTCGACAGCATGGACACCGCCGCGAAGCCCTTGATCGGGTCGAAGGACAGGTTCTTGTACAGGCTGCCGGTGGTGGCGTAGGTCGCCACGCCCTGCAGCAGCAGGGTGGTGCCGTCAGGCGGCGCCGAGGCCACGTAGGCGCCGGCGATGGTGGTGCCCGCGCCGGGTCGGTTCTCGACGATCACCGGCTGCTTCCAGTCCTCGCCCAGGCGCTCGCCCAGCACGCGCGCCACCGCGTCGGACGACCCGCCCGGCGGGAACGGCACGACGATGCGCACCGCGCGGTTCGGGAAGGCCTGCGCGAACGCCTGTTGGGCCGCGACCATCTGCCCCGCGAATGCCAGCGCCAAGCCCAGCGCGCCCGTCAGCTTGCGATTCATGCCTGCCCTCCTCCAAGGTTGGATTTCCCGCGCCCGTGCAGGGCACGCAACTGGGTACGCACCTCGACCTGCGGGCGCACGTCCACGACCATCGCCTTCACGCTGCCGTCGGCCACCAGTCCCTCGGCGCCAAGGCGCGCCGCGCCGCCGTCCAGGCTCCAGGCGCGTGGAACGATGCTGGCGTCGCGTCGCCACGCCTTGGTGGCGCGCCCGGCGAGGTGGTTGTCCAGTTCGCGCGCCCAGACCTTCCGGATCGCGATCACGCCCGCGTCGGCGCGGCCCAGCCGGTCGCCGCTGCGGTCGGCGATGCGGCCCTGCCCCACCTGCGCGATGTCGTCCTGCAGGCGCACCAGGTCCACCGTGGTGGCGTCCGCGTCGCGCAGGTTCGCCTCGCCCGCGAGGATGCGCTGGCAGAAATCCTGGTGCGCGATGGTGATGCCCTCGGTGCGCTTCAGGCGCCGCGCATGGATGCGTTTCGCCGCCTCGCCGCTGGCGGGCACGCGATGGATGCTGAACTGCATGTGCTGGTCATCGTCGATCGGCACCCACCAGAACAGCGACTCCTGCCAGCCGATCTCGGGATCGGTGGGCAGCGCGGTCATGTAGAACTGGTTGGGCATGCCGAACTGCTGCACCCGCTTCTGGCCGTCGGGCCGGGTGTAGCTGTAGCTCACGCCCCAGTCGGACTCCTCCGCCACCAGCCGCTTGCCGTCGCCGATGCCGGCGAAGGCCCCGCGGTTGTCGCCGTGCACGAAGCCCACGTGGCTCATGTCCAGCGCGTTCTCCAGGTTCTGGAAGTAGTTGCAGTCGCGCGAATAGGAGTCCAGTTCCAGCATGCCGTCGAAATGCTCGAACTCCGGATGTTCCGGGAACACCGGCGGCTCGCCGGGGCCGATGTAGGCGAACACCAGGCCGAGGTACTCGCGCACCGCGTAGGCACCGATGGTGACCTTGCGGCAGAAGTCGGGGTTCTCGGCCGGCTGCTCGGTGCAGCGCCCGTCGCTGGCGAATTTCCAGCCGTGGTAGAAGCAGCGCAGTTCCTCGCCTTCCACCCAGCCGGTGGACAGCTGCGTGCCGCGGTGCGGGCAGCGCCCGTCCACCAGCACCGCGCGCCCGGATTCGCTGCGGTAGAGCGCGAACTCCTGTCCCATGATGCGCAGCGGCACGGCGCTGCCGGGCTTGAGGTCCGCCGCGTGGTAGACCGGGTGCCAGTAGCGGCGCAGGTACCCGCCGGCCGCGGTGCCGGGACCGGTGCGCGCGAACTCGTCCGGGCGCGGCCGGGACGGGGTGTTGGATGCGGTTTCAGCGACGCTCATGGGGACTCCTTCGCTTGCCGGGACTTGGTCGCTTCGCAGCGACGGATGAAGTCCAGCCAGATCGGCGCGACCAGCGCGCCCTGGAACTTCGAGGTTTCCGGATACGGGATGGTCGGGCCGAACTCGCGGTCCCACTCCTCCAGCGTGCACACCGGCTCGTGGTACTCGGCCAGCGGCAGCAGGCGCGCCATGCGCTGCGCCACCGTGGTCGGGTGCACCGGGTCGCAGCCGCCGGTGACGCTGGCCGGGATCCTGATCGAGGCCCATTGTTCGTCGTTCAGCCGGCAGCCGGCCACCGGCAGGTCACCGCTGGTGTTGAAGAACATCTCCCAGTACGCCATCTGGCGCGCGAACTGGTGCGGGTCCAGCGCCATCAGCGCAGCGCGGTTCTCCGGCCGGATCGCAATCGACGCGGCAAACGGGTTGAGTTCGCACACCGCCTTCATCCCGCCGCGCAGCGCCGCGCGCATGAAAGGACGGTAGGCATTGCGCGCCAGGCGTTCGGCGGCGTACTCCTCGCCCGAGGGCCAGGCCAGCAGCATGCCGCGCACCAGCTCCGGGTACTTGTAGGCCAGCGTCGGCGTGGTGCGGCAGCCGGCGTACTCGCCCGCATAGCAGGGACCGAGGTCCAGCGCGCGGATCAGCGCGGCAAGGTCATCGGCCGCGACGTCCGCTTCGGACAGGTCGCCCGCGGCCGCGATGTCCGATCCGCCATCGGTGTTGCGCCGGTCCCAGGTGATGACGCGACATTCTTTCGCGAGCGCGTCGGCGACCACGCCGTGCACATGGCCCGCCCAGCGCCCGCCGGGGGTGAGCACCACGGGCACGCCGCTGCCTCGGCTTTCGTAGCGGAGGGTGGTGCCGTTGACGGAGATGACGGGCATGGTGGCAGCCTGCGGAAATGGATTGCGTGGCGCAAATTCTAACCGGGCCACCACCAGTTGGTACTACCAGCCGCCGCTGCCCGGATCGCCCTTGAACGGACCGACCAGTTCATCGGTGATCCAGCCGCCGTAGAAGCGCCCGGGCTGCGGGCGCACCGTTTCGCCCCCGACCGTGCAGGCAACGCGATCCGGATAGAACGCGATCCAGCCCTTGATCGCGGCGAATGCCGGCCTGGGCGATGCGTAGCTCCAGGCCACCGGCATCGCGGGGTTCGCCTTCAGCGCCAAGTACCCCGCCTCGCCCTTCCACTCGCACATCGAGCGTCCGGCGACGCGCACCAGCAAGGCCATGTCCACCTCGTCGGGCGGCAGGTAGAAGGTCGGCGGGCTGGCGGTCTCCAGCAGGCGCAGCGCGCGCGTGGTCGCTGCCAGCACGCTGCCGCCAGTCGCATGCACTTCGACGCGGCGCGCATCCGGCACCAGCACCGGCGGCCGCGGGTAGTCCCAGACCGATTCCTGGCCGGGTCCCGGCGGCACGGCGAAGGCCGGGCGGGCCTGGCCGCGCCAGGTCCACATGTCTTCGGGCCGGCTCACGCCGCGGGCCTCATCCCGCCGCCTCGCCCAGCGGAACCTCGGCGATGGTGCCGGTCAGCGTGTCCTTGCCGGTGGACACGTAGAGCGTGCCGCCGCTGACCGACACGTCCAGGGTCATGCGCCGGTCCAGCTTGGCCGCCATCGCATTCAGGAAGTCGCGCTCGATCGCCACCAGGCGCACGCGCTCGATGTTGTGGATGCGCTCCCCCGCCCATTGGCGCGCCAGCAGCGCGGCGTCGCGGTGCGCGTACACGGCCACGCGCGGCGCGGCCTTGGCGGCCTTGTGCACGCGCGCGGCCTCCGGCGCGCCGACCTCGATCCAGGCCTGCAGCTGCCCGGTGAGGTCGCGGATCGCGATCGGCGGCTCGTCCGGGTCGGACAGGCCGCGGCCGAAGGCGATGCCCTCGCCGTACTCCAGGCAGTACGCCATCAGGCGCGTGACGAGGTAGGTCTCGGACTCGGAAGGATGGCGCGCGACGCGCAGGTTGAAGGTCTCGTACACGCCGCGGTCGCTGTCGGCGAGGTGGATGTCGAATACGTAGATCGTTGCGGTCAGGGCCATGGTGGCCCGAGTGTACCGCCCCCGCGAAGGGCATCCCGCGTTCCGCCCGCGAGGGCGCTTACCGGCGCGACTGCCTGCGGCGCACGATGGTGGCAACCCAGGGCACGCACACCAGCCAGGCCACGCCGAAAGCCATCAGTCCGCCCTGGCTGAGGTCGTATTCCTGCAGCAGGCGCGACATCGGCATGCCCATCGCGCGCGCCAGCACCACCTCGAAGGCAATGGTCAGCACCACCCAGGCCAGGCCCGCCAGCACGAACGCCGCGCGGCCCCGCAGGTCCATCCATGACGCGAAGGACCATGCCACCAGGAAGATGAGCAGCGACGCGGTGAACACGCTCAGCTGCCGGGCCTGCAGGTCGCCGACCAGCGGCGCGAGGAACAACTGGCGCAGCGTGCCATGCACCGACTCGACCACGGCGATCACGCCCCACACGGCCAGCACCCGCCCCCATCGCATGCCCGGTACGGGCGCGGGGACGGGCGGGAGGCTCATGCCTGGCTCAAGGCGCCAGGCTCACTTCCAGAACTGCTTGCTGGCGATGCGCGCGCCCTCGGCCATCGCGGCGAGCTTGGCCCAGACCACGTCCGGGTCCACGGCAGCCTGGCCCACCCAGGTGCCGTAGCCGCAGTCGCTGCCGGCGACCACGTTCTCGCGACCGACCAGGTTGGCGTAGCGGCCGATGCGCTGCGCGATCAGCTCAGGGTGCTCGATGAAGTTCGACTTGGACTCCAGCACGCCCGGGATCAGCACCTTGCCCTCGGGCAGCTTGATGCGCTCGAACAGGGTGTACTCGTGGGCGTGGCGCGGGTTCGCCGCCTCGAAGGAGATAGCGCTGGGCCGCGCGCTGAACACCACGTCGACGATGTCGGACAGCGGCACGTCGCAGTGGTGCGGCCCCTCGTAGTTGCCCCAGCACAGGTGCATGCGCAGCTGCTCGGGCGCGATGTTGCGCGTGGCGTGGTTCAGCGCCTCGACGTGCATCTGCGCGCGCTTGCGGAACTCGGCGGTGGACAGGTCGGCGTACTGGATGTGCCGGCCCATCGCCAGGTCCGGGCAGTCCAGCTGCAGCACGAAGCCGGCCTTGGCCACGGTCTCGTACTCGTGGCGCATCGCCTCGGCGATCGCCTCGAGGTAGGCCTCCTGCGTGGGGTAGTGGTCGTTGCGGAAGAACAGCGACACCACGCCCGGCGAGGCGGCGCTCATGAAGCCGTCGCCCGCGCGCGCCGGCCCGAGCGCGGCCAGCAGGTTCTCGGCATCGGTCACCGGCGCCGCGGCATCCAGCACCGTGATCGGCGCGTTGCAGGCGGGGGTCTTGCGGCGCGAGCGGCCCGGGTCGCCGAACACGCGCTTGGCCAGCGCGGGGAATGCCGCGAGGTCCTGGTAGACGAAGCTGTTGCCGGTGCCGCCGAAGCCGTTCAGCCGGTCCTTGATGTAGGTGGCATAGCTCGGCTTGGACATCTCGCCGTCGTTGACCAGGTCCACGCCCGCGTCGATCTGGCGTTTCGCGACTTCGGCCACCGCGGACTTCACCCGCGCGGCCAGCGCCGCCGCATCCACCGGCACGCCCTCCTCCTTGGCGTACATCATGCGGATCAGGTCTTCCGGGCGCGGCAGGCTGCCGGTGTGGGTGGTGAGGAAGCGTTCGGTGCTGCGTTTCATGGGTGCTGCTCCTTGCGTCATATGTTGGTGGCGCCGCTCAGCGGCCGTGCCCGGGCAGCGGCCCGAGCGTGAATCCCGAATCCAGCACCAGCACCTGGCCGGTCACCAGGTCCGCGCCCTCGATGAACCAGACCACGGCGCGCGCCACGTCCTCGGGGGTGGAGGCCTTGCCCAGCGGCGCGGTGGCTTCCCAGTGC
>CAIVVS010000090.1 GCA_903909415.1 uncultured Pseudomonadota bacterium
AGTTCACCGAGGTCGGCTACGTCGGCCGCGACGTGGACACCATCATCCGCGACCTGGTCGAGATCGCGATCAAGGGCGCCCGCGAGCAGGCGGTGCGCCGGGTGCGCGCGCGCGCCGAGGACGCCGCCGAGGACCGCATCCTCGACGCGCTGCTGCCGCCGGCGCGGGTGCCGGGCACCGGCGAACCGCTGCGCGATGACGGCGGCACGCGCCAGAAATTCAGGAAGAAGCTGCGCGAGGGCGAACTGGACGACAAGGAAATCGAGCTGGAGGTCGCGGCCGCGCAGCCCCACATGGAGATCCTCACCCCGCCCGGTATGGAGGACTTCACCCAGCAGCTGCAGGGCGTGCTGCAGAACATGGGCGCGGGCCGCCGCAAGCTGCGCAAGCTGAAGGTGGCCGAGGCGCTGCGCCTGCTGACCGACGAGGAGGCCGGCAAGCTGGTGAACGACGAGGACCTGCGCGCGCAGGCGCTGGCCAACGCCGAGCAGAACGGCATCGTGTTCCTGGACGAGATCGACAAGATCACTTCGCGCTCCGATGGTTCTGGTGCCTCGGGCGCGGATGTGTCGCGCCAGGGCGTGCAGCGCGACCTGCTGCCCCTGGTGGAGGGCACCACGGTCAGCACCAAGCACGGCATGGTGCGCACCGACCACATCCTGTTCATCGCCAGCGGCGCCTTCCACCTCGCGCGGCCTTCGGACCTGATCCCGGAGCTGCAGGGGCGCTTCCCGATACGCGTCGAGCTGGAGTCGCTCACGGTGGCGGACTTCGAGCGCATCCTCACCGGCACGGATGCCTGCCTCACGCGCCAGTACCAGGCGCTGCTGGCGACCGAAGGCGTGGGCGTGGGCTTCGCGCCGGAGGGCATTCGACGGCTGGCCGAGATCGCGCATGCGGTGAACGAGAAGACCGAGAACATCGGCGCGCGCCGCTTGCACACGGTGATGGAAAAGCTGCTCGAGGACCTGTCCTTCGCCGCCGGCAGGCAGGGCGGGCAGGACATCGTGGTCGATGCGGCCTATGTGGACGAGCGCCTGGCCGACCTGGCCCAGAGCGAGAATCTCGCGCGCTACGTGCTCTGAGCGGTGCCCGCCGGCGCGCCGGCCCGTTCCTTGCTGATGGCCGCGAGGCAGGCCGGGCACCAGCAGGTCGCGCCTGGCGCGGGTGAGGCCACCGGCGGATAGGCCATGCACCAGCACGGCCGGGCCTGGCCCCGGGCGGGCGCCAGCGCCCCGCAGCCGAATGCCGCGCCACAGCGCGGACAGGTGCTGTTCGGCGCGACGCGGCCCGGTTCAGGCGTGGCCACGGCTGTCCTTGCCCTCCTTGCCGTCCTCACCGACCGGCGGCTCCAGCGGCCCGGGATAGTGGGCCATGGCACGGCGAAGGAAGGCCAGTTGCTTCTCGGTCCGCGTGCAGGCGTCGCAGATCGCGGTATGCAGGCGCAGCGACACCCGCTCGCCGAAGTTGAGCGACCGGTCCAGGGCCTGCGACTGCAGGCGGCTGGCCTGCTTGCAACTGAGTCGTATTGGCATGTCGTCCTATCCGGCCCGTGCCGGTTCGCCGGCAAACCACCCCTGTTCCAGGCACGCGCGCAGGGCCATGCGCGCCCGGTACAGCAGCACCCAGCAATTGGACGCGGATATTGCCATTTCCTTACAGATCTCGTCGGTCTCCATGCCCATGACTTCGCGCATGGCGAAGGCCCGGGCGGTGTTGGCCGGCAGGCCCCTGAGGCAGCGCTCCAGCGCTTCGAAGAACTTCTTCTCGTCCAGCGCGGCGTCGGGGCGCACCCAGGGCCCGGGCGGGTCCACGTAGTGGCCGTTGTCGACGAACAGCGCGTCCATGTCGTCGGTGCTGAACTCGCCCGAGGCGGATGCCTGATCTTCGAGGCGGGTCTCGCGGCGCGCTCGCCGGAAGTGGTCGATCACCTTGTGCTTGAGGATGCCGATCAGCCAGGTGCGCACCGAGGACTGCCCGGCGAAGCGCGCCGCGCCGGTGATCGCGGCCAGCAGGGTGTCCTGCACGATGTCCTCGGCCAGCGCCGTGTCGCGCAACTGCAACAGGGCGAATTTGAGCAGGTGGGGGCGGTGCGCCTCGAGTTCAAGCGGCGTCGGCGGGCTGGGCTGGTTGTTTGCGGGGGAAGGGCGGGATGCGGCCATCGGTCGGAATCAGCGCTGCCATGTTCGATGCGCGAAGCCTACTTGAATTGATCCGCGGTTGCCCCATCTTCCTTGCCATGGGAAGCATGCGAGAGGCATGCGCCGCAGTGAAGGCCCCGAACCCGAATCCGAAACCGCTTGGAGGAAATGACCATGCCGAACCTCACCCGCAATGACCCCGTGTCCGACCTGATGAACGACTTCTTCAACGGCTTCCTGGTACGCCCGGTCGGCTATGCCGCCCAGGCCGATGTCGACCGCGTGGTGCGCCGCATGCGCATCGACGTTGCCGAGCAGGGCAACGAGTACCGCGTGCACGCGGACCTGCCCGGCGTGAAGAAGGAAGACATCCACATCGAGATCGACGGCGACCAGGTCACCATCACCGCCGAGTCGCGCTCCGCGCGCGAGGAGAAGGACGGCGAACGCGTGCTGCACAGCGAGCGCTACGTCGGCAAGGTGGCGCGCACCTTCCGCCTCGGCGAGGAGCTGGACGAGTCCAACGCGGTCGCGAAGTTCAACGACGGCGTGCTGGAGCTGACGCTGCCGAAGAAGGCCACCGTCGCCGCGCGCCGCATCAGCGTCCAGTAAGGCGCGCCCGCGCCAGCGGCGCCAAGGAGCAGTACGGCCGCCCATCAGTCCCTCCCCTGGCTGGCGGCCGGGGCCGGCCTCCGGGCAATCCGGTGGCCGGCCCTTTTCAATTGCGCCCCGCGCCGGGCGGGCCGGTGGGTAGAATGCGCGCTTCGCGCCAACGCAGGGAACCACGCGCCGCCATGACAGAACCCGCACCAGCCGCGCTGAAGGCGCAGATCCTCTCCGAGGCGCTGCCGTTCATCCGCCGCTTCCACGGCAAGACCATCGTCGTGAAGTACGGCGGCAACGCGATGACCGACCTCGCGCTGCAGAAGAGCTTCGCGCACGACGTGGTGCTGCTCAAGCTGGTCGGCCTGAACCCGGTGGTGGTGCACGGCGGGGGGCCGCAGATCGAGCAGCTGTTGAAGCGCCTGGACATCAAGAGCGAGTTCGTCCAGGGCATGCGCGTCACCGACGCCGCCACGCTGGACGTGGTCGAGATGGTGCTGGGCGCGGTGAACAAGGACATCGTCACCCTGATCAACCAGGCGGGCGGCCGCGCCGTGGGCCTGACCGGCCAGGACGGCGGCTTCATCCGCGCGCGCAAGCTGCTGATGTCCTCGAAGGACCACCCGGACGAGACCATCGACATCGGCATGGTGGGCGAGATCGAGTCCATCGACCCCAGCGTGATCACCACGCTGGAGGCCGGCGGCTTCATCCCGGTGGTGGCGCCCATCGGCATCGGCGCCAACGGCGAGGCCTACAACATCAACGCCGACCTGGTCGCCGGCAAGCTCTCCGAAGTGCTGCACGCCGAGAAGCTGGTGCTGCTGACCAACACGCCCGGGGTGCTGGATGCCAAGGGCAAGCTGCTCACCGGCGTGACGCCGCGCGAGATCGACGCGATGGTGGCCGACGGCACGCTGTCGGGCGGCATGCTGCCCAAGATCAGCTCGGCGCTGGATGCGGCGCGCGCGGGCGTGCGTGGCGTGCACATCATCGACGGGCGCGTCGAGCACGTGCTGCTGCTGGAGCTGCTCACCGAGCAGGGCGTGGGCACGCTGATCCGTTCGCGCTGAACCCCGTGCTGCATGCGCGAGGGGCGGCGCACGCCGCTTCAGGCCGGCGGATTGCCCCGCTGGTTACCATCGGGGTCGCACAGTCCGGCGAGGTAGCCCTGCCTGCCGTCGTAGATGGACAGGGTGCGCCGGCGCGGCGCGGGGCTGAACGACAGGTGCACCCAGCGCCCGAACTCCAGGATGCACTGGTCGAACACGATGTGCGAATCGCGGATCGCGCGCGCCACGTCCATCGGGTCGCCGAAGGCCGCGCAGGTGAAGTCTGCCGCGAGCCCCTGGCAATGCTGCGAGCTGGCGGTGCCGCCGACCGCGGCATTGAGTTCCGGGCTGCGGTAGCCGCTGGACAGCGCGATGGGCGCGCCGAGCAGGGCCTGTACCTGCTCGAGGCCGCCAGCAAGGCGCGCGAGGTTGGGCAGCAGCTCGTCCGGCGGCGTGTTCACGATGCCGCGCCGCTGCGCGGTGTCCGACGCGCACAGCAGCGCCAGGCTGAAGCCGGGGGTGAGTTGCCTGTCGTGCGCGGGTTCCACGCCGCGGATTCTATCGGGGCAGGGCCGCGATGAGCGCGCCGCTGTGGATCTTCGACCTGGACAACACGCTGCACGACGCGCGGCCGCACATCTTCCCGCAGATCAACCGCGCGATGACCGAGTACATCCGCGACCATGTCGGAGGCGGGCAAGGCGACGCGCATGGTGACGCGCGTGGTGATGACCGGGGCCGCATGACCCTGGAGCAGGCGGGCGAACTGCGCACGCATTACTGGCGAACCTATGGCGCGACGCTGGCGGGGCTGGTCCGCCACCACGGCGTGCATCCGCCGCACTTCCTCTGGCACACCCACCAGTTCGAGTCGCTCGAGCGCATGGTGGTGGCCGAGCGCGGCCTGCGCCAGGTGCTCGCGCGCCTGCCGGGGCGCAAGGTGATCCTGTCCAATGCGCCCACCCATTACGCGCAGGCGGTGATCGGCATCCTCGGCATCGGCCCCTTGTTCGACGCGGTCTATTGCATGGAGCAGATGCGTTTCCGTCCCAAGCCCGATCCCTCGGCGCTGCGCATGGTGCTGCGCGCCGAGGGTGTAGCGCCGCGCCGCGCGGTGCTGGTCGAGGACACGCTCGCCAACCTGCGCTCGGCGCGCCGGCTGGGCGTGCGCAGCGTCTGGATCAGCAGCCAGGCGGCGGTGCCGCGCTGGGTGGACGCGCGCCTGCGCTCCGTCCTGGACCTGCCGGGGATCGCGCGCAGGTTCCGCACCTACGTTCCGGGCAGGCGTGGCACGGAATGCTAGCAAGCACTCACCTTGAGGCCTAGAATCGGGGCTGTCGCAGGTTTGTCATTCGTAGCGAGCAAGGAGACACCATGCCCCCCAAGCGCACCGGCGAACGCCGGTTGCAGATCCTTCAGACCCTCGCCGAAATGCTGCAGGACCCCAAGGGCGAGAAGATCACCACCGCGCTGCTGGCCAAGAAGCTGGACGTCTCGGAGGCCGCGCTCTACCGGCACTTCGCCAGCAAGGCGCAGATGTTCGAGGGCCTGATCGAGTTCATCGAGAATTCGCTGTTCGGGCTGGTGAACAAGATCGAGACCGAGCAGGAACCGGGCGACAAGCAGGTCGCCGCCATCATCGCGATGCTGCTGGGCTTTGCCGAGCGCAACCCGGGCATGACGCGGGTGCTCACCGGTGACGCGCTGGTGAACGAGGACCCGCGGCTGCAGGCGCGCATCAACCAGTTGATGGACCGGCTGGAGGCGAGCGTGAAGCAGGCGCTGCGCCTGGGCGTGGCGCAGGCCGCGACCGGTGCGAATCCCGGTGGCGCCGTGGACCATGGCGCGCAGGCCAACCTGATCGTCTGCTACGTGCTGGGACGCTGGCACCAGTACGCCAAGAGCGGTTTCAAGCGGATGCCGGCCGAGGGCCTGGACAAGCAGCTGCCGTTCCTGACGTGACCGGCTGGGCCGGCAGGAAAATATTCAATTAAAACAGCCACTTAGGCTGTTTCTGGCCCGTTTTCGCCGGTTCAGGCGCGGTGGGCGTGCCCGGCCGCGCTGCCGCACACCCGGCACGCCGGATCGCGCGGCACGCGCATCGAACGCCACTCCATGGTGAGTGCATCCAGCAACACCAGGCGTCCTGCCAGCGTCCTGCCCACGCCGGTCAGGCACTTGATCGCCTCTGCCGCCTGCATGGTGCCGATGATGCCGGTGAGCGGTGCGAACACCCCCATCACCGCGCAGCGCATCTCCTCGAACTCGCCCTCGGCCGGGAACAGGCACTCATAGCAGGGGCTGGCCGGATCGCGCGGATCGAACA
>CAIVVS010000091.1 GCA_903909415.1 uncultured Pseudomonadota bacterium
ACGGTGATGAAACCGCGATCGGTCACCGCCACGCCGGCGGCTTCCGCGCCGACCTTCTTGCCGTTGGGCGCGCGGCCCACCGATTGCAGCACCAGGTCGTAGCGCTGCGGGCCCTTGGGCGCATTGGCGCCCTCGAAGGTGGCGTAGATGCCGTCGGGCTTCGCCTCGACCGCGACGGTGCGCGTGCCCAGCATCAGGTTGTCGAAGCGGTGCGAATTGAACTTCTGCCACACGCCGACCAGGTCACGGTCCGCGCCCGGCATCAGGCCGTCGAGCATCTCCACCACGTCCAGGCGCGCGCCCAGCGTCGAGTACACCGTGCCCATCTCCAGGCCGATGATGCCCCCGCCGATCACCAGCATGCGCTTGGGCACGGCGCGCAGTTCCAGCGCGCCGGTGGAATCGACGATGCGCGGGTCCTCGGGCACGAAGGGCAGGCGCGTGGCCTGCGAGCCGGCGGCGATGATGGCGCTGCCGAAGGCGATGACCTTGCGGCCCTCGGGCGTTTCCACCGCGAGCTGGTTGGGGCCGATGAACATGCCCTTGCCATGCACCACCGTGACCTTGCGCATCTTCGCCATCGCGGCCAGGCCCCCGGTGAGCTTGCCCACCACCTTGGACTTCCAGTCGCGCAGCTTGTCCACGTCGATGCGCGGCGCGGCGAACTCGATGCCGTGCGAGGCGAAGGACATCGCCTCGTCCACCACCTTGGCCGCGTGCAGCAGCGCCTTGGACGGGATGCAGCCCACGTTCAGGCACACGCCGCCCAGCACGTCGTATCGCTCGACCAGCACCACGTTCATGCCCAGGTCGGCGGCGCGGAACGCGGCCGAGTAGCCGCCGGGGCCTGCGCCCAGGACGACCATGTCGCAACGGATGTCGCCGGGCGCGTTGGTGGTGGCCAGGCCCGCCGCGGGCGCGGGAGCGGCGGCCGCGGGAGCATGCGCGGGCTTCGCGGCAGCGGAAGCAGCGGTGGGCGCGGCAGCGGGCGCAGCGGCGGCCTTCGCCGGAACCGGCTGCGCCGGCGCGGCCGCTGGCTGCGCCACGGCGTCCGACGCTTCCAGCAGCAGGATCAGCGTGCCCTCGGCGGCCTTGTCGCCGACCTTGAGCTTAAGTTCCTTGACCACCCCGGCCTGCGGCGCGGGTATTTCCATGGTCGCCTTGTCCGACTCCAGCGACACCAGCGACTGCTCCTTGGCGATGGTGTCGCCGGGCTTGACCAGCACCTCGACGACGCTGACTTCCTTGAAGTCGCCTATGTCCGGTACCTTGACCTCGACCAGGCTCACCGCATTCCCGCTCATAACAGCACCCGGCGGAAGTCGGCCAGCACCTGCGCGAGGTAGGCGTTGAAGCGCGCGCCCGAGGCGCCGTCGATCACGCGGTGGTCATAGGACAGCGACAGCGGCAGCATCAGCCGCGGCGCGAACGCCTTGCCGTCCCACACCGGCTTGATGGCCGAGCGCGACACGCCGAGGATGGCGACTTCGGGCGCGTTCACGATGGGCGTGAAGTAGGTCCCGCCGATGCCGCCCAGGCTGGAAATGGAGAAGGTGCCGCCCTGCATCTCCGCCGGCGAGAGCTTGCCCTCGCGCGCCTTGGCGGCGAGCTCGCCGGTCTCGCGCGCGATTTCCAGCACGCCCTTCTTGTCCGCGTCGCGCACCACCGGGACCATCAGGCCGTTGGGCGTGTCCGCCGCGAAGCCGATGTGCCAGTAGTGCTTGAGCACCAGGTGCGCGTCGTTGCCGGCACCCTCGAGCGAGCTGTTCATCTCGGGGTACTTCTTCAGCGCGGCGACGCAGGCCTTGATGATGAAGGCGAGCATGGTCAGCTTGGCGCCGGACTTCTCGTTTTCCTTGTTCACCTGCACGCGGAAGGCTTCCAGCTCGGTGATGTCGGCGTCCTCGTGGTTGGTGACATGCGGGATCACCACCCAGTTGCGCGCCAGCGCCGGTCCGCTGATCTTCTTGATGCGCGGCAGCTGCTTGACCTCGACCGGACCGTACTTGGCGAAGTCCACCTGCGGCCAGGCCGGCAGCGACAGGCCGAGCCCGCCGCCCGACGGCGCGGAGGCGGCCGCCCGCGTGGCACCACCGCCCTGCATCACGCCCTTGACGTAGGCCTGCACGTCGTCCTGCAGGATGCGGCCCTTGGGGCCGGTGGCGCTGACCTGCGCGAGGTCGACGCCGAGTTCGCGCGCGAAGCGCCGCACCGAGGGGCTGGCGTGCGGCATGGTTGCAGGGTTGCGGTCGCCGGCCGGTGCGGCAGCGGCCGGCGTGGGCGCGGGTGACGGTACGGCAGCCACCGGCGCGGGCGCGGCTGCGATCGGGGCAACCGGTGCCACCAGGGCGGCCGGTGCTGCGGGTGCAGGCGCCGCAGCGACGGGCGCGGCGGCACCTGCCGCGGGCTCCATCATCAGGATCAGGCTGCCCTCGGCCACCTTGTCGCCG